>CAJCIJ010000079.1 GCA_903970315.1 Actinomycetota bacterium | reverse complement strand
TGATGGCGGGTGTACTGGCGGCCGGCGCCACCTACCTCTTCCTGCGGGTCCTGACCAACCGGTCGCTGTCCAGCGCGATCGTGGCCGGCGGATAGGCTCCGCAAGTGACCAACCGTCCCATGACCGCCCCGAAATGTTTGGCCGCGGGTATATGGATCGGCTGCCCCGGCTGGCCTAGGTTGGAGCGTCGATGCAGCTCGTGGAACGCCACCGGATGACCCATCTGCTGACCAACAGCTTCGCCCGCCGCCTCGGGGAGTTCGTCGACGAGTCCACTCGCCGCCAGCTGGCCTCCCCGGCGCTGGCCGACGCCGACCCCGAGCTGCAGAAATCCCTGGCCGCCGCGACCGCTCGTGGCGCCGAGCTGCTGGTCGGTGCCCTACGCGCGACACGGGATCCCGGCGCGGAGACGGCCGAGTTCGGTGCGCCCTTCGCCGAGGTGGCGGCCCAGCACGGAGTGCCCCTGGCGGGGGTGCTGCACTGTTACCGGCTCAGTCACGCCGTCGCCGTCGACCATCTCCTCGACTGCGCCGCCGCGGAAGGGATCCCGCTGGCGATCGCGGTGGAGCCGATGCGCAACCTGTTCTGGCACATGGACTCGATGATCGCCACGGGGTCGCGCATCTACGTGGCCGAGCGCCGCCGCATCAACTCACGTCCCGAACGGACCAAGTACCTGCGCATCAAGGCCGTGCTCGACGGCGGCACGGAGCTGGGTCTGCCCTATCCGCTCGATGGTCCCCACGTTTCCGTGGTCCTGCGTGCCCCTCAGCCGGCGGGCGTGCTGGCGGCGATCGCCGAGGCGGCGGGCCAGGCGCCCCTGCTGGTCACCGAGGCCCATGACGGCAAGGTGCTGGCCTGGATCGCCTGCGATCTCTGCGAGGAGGACGTGGTCGCTGCGCTGCGCAACAGCAGGGCCGGACCCATCGCGGCGGGCGTCAGCGGCCACGAGCCCGGTATCGAAGGCTTCCGCGCCGCCCTGCGCAAGGCGTCTCTCGCGCTGAAGATCGGCTCCAGTCAGGGGCCGGCGGTGACGACGTTCGCCGACGTGGCCCTCGAGGCACTCGCGGTGGGCGGCGAGGAGGTGGCCTGGGAGTTTGTCCGTAACGAGATCGGCGCGTTGACCGAACCCGACCGGCGCACCTCGCTGCTGCGCGACACGCTGTCGGAGTACTTTGCGGCCCACGGTGCCGCCCCGGCCGCCCAGCGCCTGGGTGTCTCTGAACGCACCGTCACCTACCGCCTGCGTCACGCCGAGGAGATTCTCGGCCGACCTCTCAGCGTCCGCCGCGCCGAGTTGGAGACCGCTCTGCGTCTGCACCGGCTGCTGTCATCAGCAAACGCGCGTCACGTGCTGGCCTCAGCCGCCTGAGCCGCTTGCGAGCCCCGGCAATCCCGGGTGCGGCCGGCCGTGCGAGCATGATCATGACGCGATGAGTACGCGTGTGAGGTCGGCGGCGCCGCTCGCCTGGGGCATGCCCCACCCGCTGTTGGACCTCCCGCTCGTCAGTGCCGGCGAGCTGGTCGCGCTGGAGGACCGCGCCGCCACCCTGATCGGCACCCAGAGCGACACGCTGGTGCTCGGCGCTGAGGCGTCGCTGCCGTTAGAGGCCGTGACCGCCAGCCTCGGCGGCCCCGGCCTGGAATGGCTGAACATCGTCACAAGCCCCTATGGGCACGTATTTGCCGACCTGCTGGGCGGCCACGGCACGGTGGTTCACAACGTTGTCACCCCCAATGACCGGCCGGTGCGGATCGAGGAGATCTCGGCTGCCCTGGCGGAACATCCTCAGGTCACCGCACTGGCGATCGTCCACGCCGAATCCCTGACCGGCGTCGTGAATCCCCTGAGCGACGCCTGTGCCCTGGCCCGGGAGCACGGACTGCTCACCGTGGTGGATGCTGTCGCCTCCGCCGGGGCCGAGCCGATCGACGTCGACTCGCTGGGGATCGACGTCTGCGTCATCGGGCCCCAGAAAGGCTGGGGGGGACCCCCGGGAGCTTCCGTTATCTCGATCAGCGAAACCGCCTGGAGGCTGATCACGGCCAATCCCAACGGTGCACGCGGATCGCTGCTCTCCCTGGCCGACATCAAGGAGCGCTGGATCGACACGGGCCGCGCTCGCGTCATGGGCACGCCGCCACCGCTCGAGCTGGCCGCGCTGGGAGCGGCGTTCAGTCGCCTCGAGGATGAGGGGATCGAGAACGTCGTCGAGCGCCACCGCACCGCGGCCACGGCGGCGCGGGCCGGACTTCAGGCCCTCGGTCTGAGGCTCTGGGTGGGGAACGAGCGCGATGCGTGCGCGGTGGCCACGCCGGTCCGTCTGCCGGCCGGAATCGACTCAGCCCGCGTTCTGATGCGGGTGCGTGAACAGGCTCGGCTTGAGTTGACCCCGGGAACCGGAGACCTGGCCGGCTTGGCGGTCCGGATCGACCACATGGGGGCCCGCGCCTGCCTGCCGTTCGTGATGGCCGCCATCACCGGACTGGGCGTTGCCCTCGGCGAACTCGGTGCCCGGGTCGACATCTCGGCAGCGGCGGACGCGGTCGCCGCCGCCTATGCCACCAGTTCGACATGATGACCCGTCGGGTGGCGGTGCCGGCCCCAAATGTTCTCCACATGGCCAAAGACTGACCTTCCGTGGTGGCTGACACTCAGCCGATGCTGGCTGACCGTCTCCCCCTCACCGCGCCCCTGAAAGGCGGTACGGAGGACGCGGTCAGCGCGGCATGGCGCGACTTGCACGGCGCGATGATCGCCAGCCTGCAGCGTGGCGGACTCGAGGACGTAGCCAAGCTTGCGCACGGGGCGAGTGGGGTTCCCATCACCATCGTGGTTCCCGGTGTTGTTGCAGTCATCGAGCCGGCGAGTGCCACAACCGAGCGTGAGTGCGCCATGCTGACCCGCCGCGTGCGTGAGATCATCAACCGCCCGGGCCCGGCCGAGTTCGGCGGGTTCATGTCCGCAGTGCCGATCAGACACCACGAACGGACGGTCGGGGTGGTTGCGCTCTGGCACGATTCGGTGGACTCCGAGCTGAACCAGCTGGTGAACCCCAATGCCCGTGCGGCCGCTGCGCCTTCCACGCGCCTGGTGCTCGAGGTGACGGCGGCCGCCGTCCTGACCGCATTGGTCATCGAGGAGGCGCAGATGGAGACCGAGCACCGCCTGCGTGGCTCGTTCCTCGAGCAGTTGCGGGCGGGCGATGGGCTCACTGGCGCAGAGATCTCGCGACGCGCAGCGCGGTTGGGCTGTGACGTGTCAGGCGGTGCGGTGCTGTTGTGCGTCGAGGTTGACGGGACGCGTCCGCGCCTGGTGGCTCTCGGCGTGACCGACGACCATCCCGGGGCCTTCGCCCATGCCATCGAGCCCGTGGATGGCGGGCCCACACAGGTCTGGGCGATCCTGCCCGCGCTTCCCGACGGCGGTGAGGGCGTCGTCGAGGCGACCCTGGTGGCCGCC
>CAJCIJ010000078.1 GCA_903970315.1 Actinomycetota bacterium | reverse complement strand
TGATGGCGGTGGCCCTGCTGCTGGGTAGGGGGCCGCGCGGTTACTCGCTGGAGCTGCTCTCGCTGCCGGTGCTGATCGCAGCGCTCATCTTCCCGAAGCGCGTGGCCATCGCTGCCATCGCGATCGGGGTCCTGCTGCTCGTGGTCGTGCTGGTCGCCGTGGATATGCCCGAGGTGCGCCACATCCCCGCAGTTGCCGTGTCGTCGCTGTGCGTGCTCGTGACCCTGGCGGTCACAGCGCTTGTCATCCGTGACCTCGACGATGCATCGCACCGCACCGCGTTCGTGGACGAGCTGACCGGCGTTCTGAACCGCGCGGCGCTGGCGCCCAAGGTGGCCGAACTGACCCACCGGGCACGGATGAGCGGCGAGCCGGTGGCCGTGATCGTCGCCGACATCGACCACTTCAAGGAGATCAACGACCAGCACGGGCACGTCAAGGGCGACGCCGTCCTGCACGAGATCGCACGCCGGCTGAGCGCCTGCGTGAGCTCGGCCGAGCCCGTCTACAGGCTGGGAGGCGAGGAGTTCATCGTGCTCCTTCCCGGTCTTGACGCCGACGCGGCAAAGGAGGTGGCGGCGCAGCTGTGGCGCGCGGTCCGCCACTGGCCCGTGGATGGCCTGCGCGCCACGGTCTCCTTCGGCGTGGCGGCATCGCACATACGCGAGCCATTTGACTTTGACGCAGTCTTTGCCAGCGCCGATCACGCCCTCTATGAGGCCAAGCGACGTGGTCGCGATCGTGTGCATGTGGCATCTGAGCTGGACGTCGCCGCGCCGGCGCCGCAGCTCCGTCGCACTGGCGTCTCCGAGGTGCACGGGGGCGCGGAGTCCCAGCCGGCGGCGGGGGCCGGCGCGCCCGCCGGCGCGCAATCTCCACAGCGGACCCTGCGACTACTACCGGCGATCGATACCCGCTCGCTGGCGGCCGGCTGGACGCACGGCGGCCCCGATCACGACAGCGCCAGCAACGGCTCGGTCACAGACGAGCTGGAGCGTGAATTCGTGCTCGACCTCAACGGGCGACTGAGGACGCTGTTTCGGGTGATTGCGGTGTGCGCCTTCATCGGCGCCTCCACCGCCATCCCGTCGTTCGGATGGCACCCGCTGATAGCGCCGGCGATCGGGGCGGTGCCCTACTACCTGATCTCACGCCACGCACGTCGTTTTCGCCGTCCCAGCCGCGCGCTGTTTGCGGGCTGGGGGATCTTCCAGACCTCAATTGCGGTGGGCTTTGCCTGCTCGCACGGCGCACCTCTGTTTGCGCTCGCTGTGCTCGTACAGATGGTGCCGGGCCGTTGCGCCGTGCTACGCAGCACCCGCGCCGCGGCCCTGGGTACGGTGTACACGGCGCTGCTGATGACCGCGGTGGCCCTCTGGCTGGACGCGGCCCGCGTGGCGCACAACCCGGCCGAGCTGCTGTTTCCCCTGGCGCTGCTGGTCGAGGCCGGCTACGCGGGTGCAATCGTCGGTCGCTCGGCGATGGCATCGCGCGGCGCCGGCATCGTCGATGAGCTCACGGGACTGCTCAACCGAACCGCGCTGGGCACTCGCCTGATCGAGCTTGAGGCGCAGGCGGCAAGCGGGACGCCACGGCCCGTCGCTGTGGTGCTCGCAGACCTCGATCACTTCAAGGCGGTAAACGACCGCTACGGGCATACTGCCGGAGACCTGGTACTAAGGGAGGTCGCCGAGTGCATCCGAACCTCGCTGCGCGGCTTTGACTCGGCATACCGAGTGGGCGGTGAGGAGTTCCTGCTGCTGTTGCCAGACGCCGACGCCGACGCCGCCAAGCAGGTCGCCGAGCGGCTGCGCCAGGCGGTGCGCTCAAAGCTCGCCGGCCACAGCGAGGTGACCATCTCCGTCGGGGTGGCCGTCTCAAAGCCCGGTGCGCGGTTTGTCTACGGCGAGGTCTTTGGCAGGGCCGACAGCGCCCTCTATGAGGCCAAGCGAGCCGGCCGTGACAGGGTCTGCGTCGATCAGCAGCGGCCCGGCACCTGGCCGGTGTCGGCCTCCTCGCGCGCCGCTGTCCACGCCGCTTGGGCGTAGTTCAGCGTCCCCGACGTGGCCTGTCGATCCATCGTGGCCACGATCGCGGCCGTCAACCGACCTTGATCGTCTAGGCGACCGTGATCGGCTGGCTGGTTGTCTGCTTGGTCTTGCCGCTGCCGGCCGTGAGCTCCAACGTGTAGCGCCCCGCGCGCCGTCGCGCTTTTACGGCCAGTCGATCTTCGTGGTCAGCTCGGCGGGACCAAGCGCGAGCAGCGCGCTGGTCTGAACATCACTGTAGGCCCCGCCGTCCAGCGCCATCCAGCGGATGGCTCGGGTCTCGGGATCGACGATCAGGAGCTCGTCGACGTCGTGCGCCGCGTAGAACGGCAGCTTCTCCCAGGTCTCATCGCCCGGTGAGAGGATCTCAACGGCGATTGCAGCCGTGGGATGGTAGGCCGCATCGGGGCCGGGACGCAGCACGCCGCCGTCGGGCACCCGGTAGTCGTCGGCGACACCCAGGTTGAACACGCTCATGACCGGGACCAGGCCGGCAGCGCGGGCCGGCTCCCCGATCAGCTCGGCGAGCTGCTGCACGATGCGTGCGTGTCGGCTGTGTGGCGCGGGATTCATGTGGTAGACGCCCTCCCACATCTCGTCTAAACGATCGAGGTCCAGCTTCTGCCGCCGCGCGATCAGCGCGGCGATCTCCGGAGGCTGGGGGTCGAGCACAACCGTTGCCATGTGCCAAGAGTAGCTGCGGGTGGCCGCTGCCCCGCCGTTCAGCGCGTTGGGGTCGTAAGCCCCTGCTCCGCCGAGCCGCGGTGGGGTGGGACATCGCCCCCTACGCGGAGTGCGTCACTGCCCGACGGTCGCCGCTGTGGTCGGCGGGCGCGACGGCCGGCAGAGACCCCTCGTCAACCCACACGCGGTCGCGCCCGGCGCGCTTGGCGTTGTAGAGGGCCTTGTCGGCGCGGCCGAAGATGTCGGTGTAGTCAAATGGCTTGCCCGGTGCGGTGACTGCGACTCCGAGCGAGATCGATACGGTCTGTTCGCCGCAGGGCTGGGACCCCACCGCCACGCGCAGCCGCTCGGCCACCTGGCGCGCTGCGCGGAGGTCGGCGTCGGGGAGGAGCAACAGAAACTCCTCGCCGCCCAGCCGGTAGGCGGAGTCGAAGCTTCGCAGCGAGCCGTGGATGCGGTCCGATACCGCCCGCAGCACCTCGTCGCCGCAGCTGTGGCCGTGGGAGTCGTTGAGCTGTTTGAAACGGTCAAGGTCGGCGAGCACGATGGCCACCCGCCGGGGGGTGTCGGTGGCCTGCGACTCAAGCTCGATCAGGCGCGTGCCAAGCGCAGTGCGGTTCAGTAGGCCTGTCAGCTCGTCCACGATCCCCGCGCCTCGGAAGGCCACAGCCGAGCGGCCCACCGCGGCGCCCACGTATGCGGCCTCGCACAGCAACGCCAGCGGGAACAGCAGCACGGCGGGGTTGTCAAGCACCCGATGGGCCTGGAGCCCGAAGGACACAGCGGTCATCAACAGCGCCGTGTAGCCGACCCCCAGCGCGGTGGTGCGCCTGCTCCTGAACACCGCACAGCCGCCGGGTACCAGCAGCACAAACAGGGGCAAAGCGAACAGGGGGGCGCCGTAGGCGGCGACAAACCCGGCCGCGATAGCAGTCTGGAAGATGGCCCAGCCGGCAAACAGCGCACGGCTTGGACGACGGAACCGGTGTGCATCCCAGGAGAGCAGGTAGTACGGGATGGCGCCCACGGCCGGCCCGATGAGCGTGTGCCAGCCAAACCACGGCGCGCTCGCCACAATCACGATCGTCGCACCCAGGACCAGCGGCAGCGATAGCAGCATCAGGCGCCGGTTCATGTCGATCGTGAACTCGCGCTCAAGCTCGTCTGTGACCGTCTGCTGGTCGGCGCTCG
Source organism: Actinomycetota bacterium (assembly GCA_903970315.1). Classification (GTDB taxonomy): domain Bacteria; phylum Actinomycetota; class Thermoleophilia; order Solirubrobacterales; family Solirubrobacteraceae; genus Palsa-744. Next base: position 6,956 of record CAJCIJ010000078.1, on the reverse strand, counting down.
GGTGCCCCTGGCCCGCGCTCGGGTGCCCCTGGCCCGCAGGGCCGCTCGCCGCCCGGTCGGCGCGGTCGCGCACCGCTTGTGCGTCCTGCGGCACCCCTTGCGCATCGTGCGGCGCCACGTGGACGCGATCGCGTCCCTCGCGCTTTGCCGCGTACAGGGCGGCGTCGGCGCGTGCGAAGCAGGCGTCGAAGTCAAACGGACCGCGCATCAGCGAGGCGGCCACGCCGAAGGACATGGTCACGGTCGTGCCATCTACCGGCGCCGTGGCGATCGCGTGACACATGCCGACGGCCAGGTCATACGCCGCGGCGGCGTTTAGCCCTGGCAGCAAGACGACGAACTCATCGCCGCCCAGTCGGTAGATGGGCTCGGCGCCGCTGCACATGTTCAGGCGGCGCACGATCTCGCGCAGAACGGCGTCGCCGTGGGCATGGCCGCGGGCGTCGTTGATGTCCTTGAAGTGGTCGATGTCCGCGACGATCACGGCGACCGGTTCGTTGGTCAACGAGGCCCTGTAGGACAGCTCGGCGAGCTTCGGGGTCAGGGCAGCGCGGTTGAGCGCGCCGGTCAGCTCGTCCAGGAAAGCCGACCGCCTGGACGCGTCGTCGAGGCCGCGAATGACATACGCGGTGACTGCCAGCGAGCAGAGCACGAAGATGCTCACGAAGGCCACGGGAGGGGTGTGGCGCACCTCGCCGATGTCCGTGGTGAGGAGCACTGCGGACATCGTCGCGGCGCCGATCGCCATCGAGGCGATCACCACACGCTTGGGGAATACGAGCGCCGCCAGCAGCACGGGCATGGTGAGGATCACCAGCCCATAGCCTCGTGGCCCGCGCGCAATCGCAAGCGAGGTTGTCATCATCGCCTCGGCGAACACCAGTGCGCTGGCCACCAAGAGCTCCGGTCGCTCTCTGCGCGGCGGGTTGATCACCCACATCACGCCATAGGCGGCGAACGCCAGGGCGGGGGGCAGCAGGGGCAGCCAGCCATAGGCCGGCGTGCCGGCCAGCCCTGCGACCATGAACAGGGCAAGCATGAACGGCGCGCCCGGACGGATGGAGCGCCCGAGTTCGGTGATGCGGCGGCGCTCAGTGTCGTCGCGGCACAGGAATTCCCCTATACCCATACCTACAGAATCGGCCCAAAAAGCATCGGCACTGAAGCGCGGGGAGCCGATACGGACGGGCTTTTTGGCGCTAGGACGGCGCCGTAGCGTTGGTCTCGCGCTGGATCTGCCAGGCGGCGCGGACGGGGTTCAGGAAGTGCGGCGGCTCGCCCGCGCGGAGCCGTTCGTCGTAGTTGTAGTTCTTGTGGTAGCCCGAGACGAACGTACAGGTGGTGCCGCCGCAGGCGCTCACGCTGACCGGGCCGCGGTAGAGCTGGGCGATCGCACCATAGACGTTGAGGTTGTTCTCTGGGTATTCGCGCTGGCACAGCACGTTGTCCAGGTCGAACGAGCCGTTCAGGGCCAGGATGGATGCATCGATGGTGATTTCCGTCATCGGATTGACTGCGGGCCGCGTGCAGTTGTTGGCGAGGGGTTCGTCGACGTACCCCGACAGCACCGGGTGGTAGACGCGGACGAACTTGTCAGCGATCATGCCAAAGAGGGCACTTCCGGCCGGCTTGCCCGAGACTTCGGTGGAGTCGTTGATGTTCCCATTGACGACCACATCGTTTTCGGCCGCAATCGTGAGCGACTTGGAATAGGTCCCGTGCACCCACAGATTGCCGCATTCTGTGGGTTCGGTGTATTCCACGATAAACGGTTGGTAGGCTTCGGTGCAGGAGTTGTTGGCCACGTAGATGACGCCGGTTGCCGGCCAGGCCTTGACGACGCGTTCGGTCTTTTCCCGTTCAGTCAGCGATGCCGAGTTCCAGTGGGGGTGCTCGGTGATTTCCAGCGTCGAGCCAGCCAGGGTGATCTGGGTCTTGTCGTGAAACTCGTATTCGGTTTCCACCAGGGATGCCAGTTCGGCGTCGCTGGGAGGCGGCTGAATCGACGCCACGTTGGCCACGGGGACGTATGTCCCGTTCATCGTCAGTTCGTTGGTGCAACTCTGGGTCTCCTTGCTGTAGCCCAGGCTAGCTTCTTCGGTGCCTTCTGCGGCCACTCCGTAGTGGCCAAATTCAACCTTGTCGGTCTTGGTCCGTCCCAGCGTCGGCGAGCCACAGATCTCGGCGTGATCCTCACTGTGGATCGGCCCGTGAACGCTGTCGGAGGCCTTGTAGATCTGGTGAGAGATCGTGCACCCCTTTTCGTAGCGTTCCGGCCAGTACCCTTCGCAGTTGGACAGTTCGGTTTCGGTCTTGTAGCCCCTATAGAACGCGGGATCGGTCGCTTCGTAGACCGAATACCAGGCGAACGCCAGGAACCCTTCGTTTTTGAACGTGGCCACGATGGAGGCCTTCTCGTGGCCCGAGAAGCCTGTCGCCTTGATCCGGAACGTGCCCGCCACCGGTTCGGATTCTTCGATCATCGTTTCGGCGACCTTTTCCTGGTTGCACTGGTATTCACCGCGCGCTTCGGCACTCCTTGACGGCAGCAACTGGATCGCGTATTCCTCTTCGGAGGATTCCGGCACCTTCGCCTTGGTCAGTTCTGTGGCCCTGAGCGGTACGTTTGAGGAGCTGGACTTGTAGTAGTTGTTCAGCGCCGCGTTGGCAGGCGTGGGCGAGGTGCAGTGGGTGAGGTAATCGCCGTCCTCATCGAGGTGGAACAGGTAGTCCCCGATCCCCGCCTGCGCAGCGTAGTAGGCCTTCTTCTGCGATGTGGCGGTGCGCGAGAGGTTAATCTCGCCCACAGCGCCCACGACCGATGCCGCGATCAGCACCGATACCACGAACATGACCCCCAGCACGAGGATCAACGTGAAGCCCGCCTCGCTGCGCGCGCGCGGGCGCTCCGGGCCTTGACTTGCGGGGGCGGTCATGCGCATGGTTCCGGCGAGGCCGATTCCTCGACCGAAGTCGGGGTCAGGCGGTAGAGCGCGGTGTCTTCGAGCACTGTGGCCTTGGGCTCGGGCTGGTGCCCGGCGGCGATCGGAGCGGCGCGGAATGCCACGGTGACCTTGGAGACGTTTTCGGCCAGTTCCGTGTTCAGGCCGCTTCCACTGGCCGCAAGGTATTCGGTTTCAAGTTCCCCGGGATGCGGGTTTACGTGTGTGCTGGTGTTTTCCTGGTAGTACTCGTAGTAACGGAAGACAGGCACGTGTCGTTCCGTGGCCCCTTGCTTTTCGGTGATTGCCTGAATCCCGGTGGCGAGCTGTCGTTCGGTCGCCGGCGAGGTCTTGAAGGTCCATTCGCCGTATGTGCTCCCCGTGTTGGTTTCATACAGCTTTTCCTTCAGTTCTTCCTTGGACGCGGTGAACAGGACTTCGTGAAGCACTGGGGTCACGGCAGCTTCCTGGCCCGTGGCCGAGATGAACCTGAGGGTCGATTCGGTGCTGCCAGACTGAACGGGTGGCTTTTCCGGAACCACGCATGCCGAGTGGAGGTTGCGCATCAGGTTCTCCATCGCCACGCGCGCCGTCTGGTCAATGTGGATCTGTTCGTTGATGCGATTGCCGCTGTTGCGGGTGGTGACAATCAGGCCGACCGCCGTGAGCGAAATAATCGAGCCGATCGCCATCGAGACGAGCAGTTCGATCAGGGTGAAGCCACGCTGGCTACCAAGACGAGGCATCAACAACTCCCGGATTCGGTGGCTTCGCCCCAGTAGAGCTTGACCTTCGCAGCCTTGGTGCCTCCGCCCAGTTCGGTTTCGTCGGCGCTGCGGCGGTAGTGCATGCCGGCGTGTTCCAGACAGACCGAGTACTTGCCGAAGGGCAGTCCCGGGAAGCGCAGGGCACCGCGCGCCGCGGTCGGGTATTCAGTGGGTTCGGTGGGGGGTTTGAAGGGCAACGTCGTCGGGTCAAAGGTGCGTTCCGTGCATCCTTCGCCGGCCGTCGTCTTTTCCTTGATGACTACCTTCGGCTCTTCGGTGGTGAGCAGTTCTGTGCTGGTTGAGGTGCCCTTGTAGACGTCAACCACGAGCGCCTGCTCGGTCAGCGTCGCTGTCGTGGTGTTGCCGGCGGTGACCGTGGCTGTGGATGCGGTCGAGCCGTACAAGGCCGGGCTGTTGCCGGTGCAGCCGCCCGGGTAGACCGTGTAGGTGCGCGGGAACACTCCCGCCTGTTCTTCGACTGAGGAGAATTCGGTCCGCGGTTCGTTGTTGCTGATCCGGAGTGTCCTGTAGGTGGGGTTCATGTGCGACGATTCCGAAGCCAGCACGTTCAGGGCCTGGCCCGGCCAGCTGCTGCTGATGCCGAGTTCGGTGCTGTCGCCGGTGAGCAGCTTGACCGCTAGCTGGCCCGCCTTTTCGAATTCGAACGATGCGCGCGTGGTGACACCGGACACCAGGTTGCGTTCCGTCTGGGCCTTGGGGTCTTCCTTCAGTTCCCGGTACCAGTTCTGGTCTACGTAGTTGGTCTGGGCTACGTTGATGTCGTAGGTGCCGCCTTCAAGGGTCGACGTGAACAGCTTGCATCCCGACGCATCGGTCGCGCCCGTTTCGCTCTTGCCGGTGCTCTTCTGCGTTGACGTCACCGACATGCCGGCCACGCCGGTGCCCGCGGCGCCGTTGATCTGCACGATCAGGTTGACCCCGGGAGGCCTGGCGATCAGCGAGGACTCCTTGATCTTTTCTTCGTGCGGCGGCGATGGGCGCCATTCGACTTCGGAGACCGTCAGGAAGTCGTTGACCGAAGGCGTTCCCGAGGTGCAGCTGACCGACGTTTCTTCTTCCTTTGCCTTCACGGTGGAGGTGATCGTGAACTTGGTGCCGTTCTCTGTGACCGTACGGCTTTCCCCCGTCGAGGCTTCCGAGAGGGTGACAAGGGCCTGAATGGAGTCGCCGCGCAGGCGCTCCTCGTCCTGTTCTGCCAGCGCCTGGGCTTGGGAGCGGGCGCGGCCGAGTGCCGCTGCGCGCGTGCTTCCCTCCAGGCCGGTAAAGGTCGCCCCCACGATCAGCGCCAGCACGAAGGCTGCGATCAGGACCTCAATCAGCGTGTCCCCGCGCTCTGGTACGAGCTGCCTGAGCACTGTGGCTCGGCCCGCCAATAGCCGTCTCGCCAATCGCGCTCGCCCGGCGGCAGGCGTCGTGCAGCTGCGACCCGGGCGGGACGGGCCCTGGTGCTTGCTTGGAGCGGTTCGGTGTCTCATGGCGGTACGCGGACGGCGCCGACCGCGGCGTCACGACTGCGCCGTCTCCAGTTAGTCGGCTGCTCCTGCCCGCGCCTTGAATCGTGTTGTGGCCTCTAAACGGACAATTGCCCAGCAGCCGTGGGCTTATGGCGCCGTTGGGAGCCCATCTGGGCGGGCCTTCGGGAGCGTGCCGCCTGGGTCCGCCCTGCGGGCGCTTCCGCCCCTGGAGCACCCAGGGGAGGGCGTCTTGCGCGCCATCTGGCACCCTGGGCGCATGCCCCGCGACATCGAGCAGTGGTTTGCCCAGCGCAAGGCCGCCGCGTGCGGCTCAAAGCAGCGTTACGCCGAGGAGTCAGAGGCCCGCCAGGCGGCTTACATAGCCCAGCTGCACAGCCGCGAGCGCCTGTCGGTCTACCGGTGCGAGTTCTGCCACCAGTGGCATATGGGGCACGCGTCGGTCAGCGCCGAGCCGGAGGACCGCTAAGGGCCGGCGGGGCCGGCGGGGTCGGCGACGTCGAGCACCACCTTGCCCACGGCGCGGCGCTCGTCGATAACTCCCAAGGCCTTGGCGGCGCTCTCCAGCGGGAACCGCTCGCCGACCAGCGGGCGCACATGACCGCTTGCGATCATGCCGTCCAGGGCGTCGCCGATCTCGGCGCACACGTCGGGTCGGGAGACCGCGAAGGCACCCCAGCCGGCGCCCACGACCTCGGTGTTGCCCAAAAGCAGGCGGTTTACCTTGACCTCGGGGATTGTGCCTCCCGCGAAGCCAACGACCACCAGGCGACCCTCCGGGGCCAGCGAGCGCAGCGAGTCCGTGAAGCGGTCACCGCCGACTGGGTCGAAGACGAGATCCACGCCGCCGCCTGTCAGCTCGCGAGCCTGGTCCTTCCATGGCCCGTCGGAGAGCAGCACGTGTTCGGCCCCCATAGCGGTCGCCACGGTGGCCTTGGAGGGGCTGGAGACCACCGCGATCGTGCGCGCACCCAGGGCCGAGGCCACCTGGAGCGCAGCGGTGCCCACGCCTCCGGCGGCCCCATGAACCAGCACCCACTCGCCCGCGCTCACGCGCCCGCGGCGCACAAGCGAGAAGTGCGCAGTGTGGTAGTTGAGGATCAACGATGCACCCTGGGCGTAGTCCAGGGAGTCCGGCAGGGCGAATGTCAGGTGCGCCGGCGCCACCGCCACCTCGGCGAACCCGCCCAGACCGCAGAAGGCCATCACGCGCTGGCCCGCCGACACCGATGCCTCCGGCGCTGCGCTGCGGACGACCCCAGCCACCTCGCTGCCAGGGATAAACGGCAGCTCGGGCTTGATCTGGTAGCCGCCACGGGTCTGGAGCACCTCGGGGAAGGCAACCCCGGCGGCGTGCACGTCGATCAGCACCCCCTCGCCCGCCACGGGCGGATCGGAGAGTTGCGGCGCGGGCACGTCGACCAAGCGCAGCGCGCTGGCCGGCCCCGTCAGCTCGGCGATCTGGACCGCTCTCATGCTCCGGCCGGCTCGCTCAGTGGCTGCTTACGTGGACGTCGCACTTGCGGCTGTTGTGGAGGATGTGGTCGCACACCACCACGTAGCCGGGGCGCGGCTTGCCGTGGGGGTCGGTCAGTCCCGCGTCAAAGAGTTCGCGGGGCTTGGCTCCTGTCCAGTTGTAGATGTACAGACGCTTGATCCGCGGGCTGATGTGTGCCAGCTCGAACATGTACTGAAGGGCGCGCGCAGCCCTGCGCAGGCCCGAACCGCGGTAGTTGGTCAGGTCGGTGCCGTAT
>CAJCIJ010000077.1 GCA_903970315.1 Actinomycetota bacterium | reverse complement strand
CATCGGGCCGACCGCAGACGCTCGAAGCACTCGCCAGAGCCAGCTACTCCGACGTCTGGCGCATGTGCGCTGCACTGGTGGACAGGCAGGCAGCGGACGACCTGGCACAGGAGACCTTCGTGCGCGCTGCGCGCTCGCTGGGCGCGTTCCGCGGGCAGGCCAACCCGCGCCTGTGGATCTTCGCCATCGCGCGCAATACGTGCATGGACGAGCTACGCAGGCGCCACCGCGGCAGGCGCCGGCAGGAGCGCCTGGAAGCGATTGCCGCCGCGGCGCGACACACTCCGGACCCGTCTGGCGAGGTCACGGCCAACGAGCTGCTGATGCACCTTGACGACGACCGCCGCGCCGCGTTCGTGCTCACCCAGCTGTTTCGCCTCTCCTACCAGGAGGCGGCGGTGGTGTGCAACTGCCCCGCGGGCACTATCCGCTCGCGGGTCTCGCGCGCCCGCGAGGATCTGATCGCCATGCTCACCAGCCCGGCAGGGCATCCTGGGGCTGACTGAGCGCCGCGCGCACCCCCAGCAGGACCAGGTCGGCGCAGCCGCCCAGGCAGACAACTGCGGTGACACGCGCCAACAGCGGCGGGCCGGCAGTCAGCGCAAACCCGTGCAACAGCGTGGGCAGCAGTTCAAGCCCGACCCATAGCGCCACACACGCAATCACGATCTGCAGCAGATAGCCGCTGCGTCGCAGAACAGTCAGCGCAATGCCCAGGGCGGCGAACGCTGCCAGGACTGCCACCAGCAGGACCTCCGAGGTTGGCACGCCGGGCCGCCCGTAGAGCTGGCGCGCGGCCCCCCCGGCGGCGATGGCGGCCAGCAGAAGGACCGCCAGGACCCGGCCCACCGCTGCGTCCAGCGCGGCACGGTCCAGCCGCCAAGCGGCCAGCAGGCACCCGACCAGCACGGCGATCAGCCAGAACCACACCGGCGAGGGGTTGGGCGCGTGGTACAGACCACCCGAGATCGCCTCCAGATGCCCATTGACGAGCACCGAAATGCTCCAGGCGCCCACGTACGACGCTCCCGGCGCGATCGCCGTGGCCGTGAGCGCCGCAATCCTGCCGTCGTGCCAGTTGTATTCGTGGCCGGAGCCAACCCTGTGCCAGCGCGGCACAGCACTCGGACTGGAGCCCTTCGGCGGGGGCACCGACGGGACCTGGTTGAGGTAGTACATCTCGGAGCGTTCGTTGACGTAAACCCCGGAGGCTGAGAAGCGCAGGTACGGGGCGCCGCGGTAGTCAAGAACCTCCACGGTCTCCGCCGGGGCCACGTCCAGCCACATGCGCAAATCCCCGTCGACGACCTTGGCATGCACGCCCGCAGGCGCCTGACGCACGCGGGCCAGAAAGCTCGTAGCGACTGGAGCGACGGGGCCGTGGGCGCAGGCGGTGGCGGTGAACGCGGGCAACACCGCAAGCGCACCGAAGATCGCAGCGGCGCCAACCCTGCGCAAGCACCCCCGCACGGCCGCCGTGTCCCCCTGCACGGCATCTCGTCGGAACGCGCGCGCGCGGCCACCCAAAAAGAGCATCACCTCACTTAACGATCGTGAAGCTCAGCTGCTGCGGCTTCGACGTCCGGCCCTGGGCGTTGGTCGCCGTGACGATCAGCGTGTAATGGCTGGGCTTGAGTTTCTGCGAGCGCGAGATCCGCCCGTCGAAGACGACCTTGTTGGTGGCAGAGTGGCCGGCGAACGTGAGCGTGCCAACGGTCACGGTGCGCTTGCACGCGCGGGCGCGGCGATTCTTCTTTGTCTGTGCCACGCATCTGCCCCTGACCTTGCGGCCGCCCGCAAGGCCAGTGAAGCTGAAGTGGACCGTGGCCTGCTCGTTCAGCGAGAACGAGAACGTGGTCCCGAGCGGCGGCGCCTTCTTGGTCTTGCGTGGTGCCTTGCGTGCGCTGACCTGTGCCAGCTTGCTGCCCTCGCGCCAAGCGGAATGTGACTGTTTGAGCGCCGTGATCGTGGGGGTCGGTGGCGCGACCACCGTGTATGTGACGCTCTGGCTGGTGGTCGCGCCGTCGCTGTCGGTGGCGTTCACGGTGAACGTGTGGGTGCCCAGCGTGGCCGTGTCGACCGGCGCACCGCTTGGCAGGAGACCCGCGCACGCAGTCAGCGTCGCCGGCGCCGAGGCCGCACACGAGTAGGCAGCCGGCACACTCTGGCCCTGGGTGTAGGTGGCATGGTTCGCCGGCGAGACGATCGCGATCGTCGGCGGCGGCAGTTCGAAGACCTCGACGGCACCCGGAAGGATGCTGCCAACCTTGTACTGATCGGCGCCCGCGACGACCGTCGAGCCCGAGACGGCCACCGCGACCCCCAGAGATTCGCCTTCGGTGTCGCCGGCTCCGGTCAGCTCGGCTGATTGGGCCGCGCTTGCCCACCCCGCGGCGGGCATCGCAAAGACGTACGCCGCGCCCTGGCGCTTGTTGGCACCCACGTTTTGGTACGGCGTGCCCGCCACAACCGTCGAGCCCGCGACCGCCACAGCCTGGCCGAGGTAGTCGCCTTCTCCGCCGTCGGACGCGGTCAGTTCAGCCGACTGGTTGGCGCTCTTGGTACCCGATGACGGCACCGAGAAGACGTACGCTGCCCCCTGCCTCAGGTTGTGGCCTACCTTGCGGCTCGGCGCCCCCGCGGCGATCGTCTGACCCGAGATCGCGACGGATTCGCCGAGGTCGTCGTCTTCGTCGCCGTCGGACGCTGTCAATTCGGCCGACTGGCCGGCGTCCTGCCACCCGGATGGACCCTCGCCGAAGACGTACACCGCGCCCTGCCGGTGGTTGAGACCCACCTCGCGGCCTGGCGCGCCTGCGACGACCGTGGAGCCGGAGATCGCAACGGCCCTGCCGAGTTCTTCTTCAACCCCAAGGCCTCCCGAGGCGAACAGTTCGGTGCTCTGGGTCCAGCCCGAGGCGCCGTCGGTAAAGACGTAGACCTCGCCCTGATCGGCGGCCGAGTGGACTTCCCGACCCGGCGCGCCGGCGGCGATCGCCGAGCCCGAGATCGCGACCGAGCGGCCCAGGCCTACGCCATGCGCGGTCACGGTCAGTTCCGTGGTCTGAGCCCAGCCCGAGGCGCCGTCGGTGAACACGTACGCCGCGTCGTTTCCGGGGGCGCCCACGACTACCGTCTGACCCGAGATCGCGACCGACGCACCGAGGTTGTCGCCTTCCGCGCCGTTTGACGCGACCAACTCGGTGCTCTCAGTCCAGCCTGCCGCCGTCTTAGTGAAGACAAAGGCGGCGCCCTGTCCCACGTTGGAGTTGACCTCTTGCCCGGGCGCGCCGGCGACCATGGTCTGACCCGAGATCGCGACGGATTCGCCCAGCAGCGATTCTTCGTTGCCGTTCGGGATAGTCAGCTCGGCGTTCTCGATGTAAGGATCGATGTGCAACGGGTACGTCGCCCGGCGGTCATCGACCTCGATCAGAAGGCTTCCCCGTCGCAGCGCCATCCAGCTTCTGAGCCGCCGTCCGGTAGCGTCGACGGCGCGCAGGCCGCGGTAAAGAAGCGATCCTCCTGGTCCGTCGAGCACCAATCCCCGGCCGCGCATCCGCGCATGGACATCGCCCGAGAGTGACAGTGAAAGCGCCAAGGGGCCACTGCCGCCGACCGGAGAGGCGGGCACGTCAAAGCCCTGCTCGAGCCCCAGGGGTCCGTTGGCATACCACGCCGAGATGCCCGCGCTGGGGTAGGTGGCGCGGTTGGCGCGCACCCGCGGCCAGACCGCGGGCGCGCGTGTCAGCGCGTCGCCGCGACCGTAGCCGAGCAGGGCCATATGAACGTGCAACGCGCCCGCGGCCACTGTCACCCCAGTTGGCGCGAACGAAGCGCTCAGCCTCTGCGCGGAGTTCGATGCGCTGAAGCCGCGAATGTCGTACCCCCCATCACCGGGCTGTACCGAAGGCTGGACCGGCGCACGCGCAGACCATGGCAGGCTCGTCAGGACCTGAGGTGAAAGCGCCCGCACCTGCGCAGGCGCCCACGTGACTGTAGGCGCCGAGGGCCGCACGAGGACCAACAAGCCCACGCTGCCGGCCCCCACCACCGCCGCCACCGCGACGGCGCGCAGGGCTGTGCCCGTGGGGCGCAGCCGGCGCATAGGCAGCCGTCCACCGGCAAACCCACGCCCAACGATGGCGAGGCTTGACATCGGCAGAATATATTGGCTCAGCCCTGGGCGGCAGAGCGCCGTCGGACCCGCTCAGGCGTGGTCGACAGGGCCCACGGAAACGATCGGCAGGAGCTGGTCCAGCCCCGCGAAGTCATCGGCGTTGCGCGTGTAGACCGTTCCAGACCAACCCTGAAACCGCCGAATCGGCATCCAGCGGAGGGCACGCGGCCCGTCACACCCAGTCAAGCGAGCGTTTCACCGCCTTCCTCCAAAGCGCGTGCTCGCGCTCGCGGCGCTCGGCGTCCATGTGGGGCTCCCAGCGCCGATCGGCACGCCAGCGCTCGCGCAGCTCGTCCTGGTCGGCCCAGAACCCCACGGCAAGACCCGCAGCAAAAGCGGCCCCCAGGGCAGTGGTCTCGGCGACGGCCGCTCGCACCACGGGCACACCAAGGACGTCGGCCTGAAACTGCATCAGCAGGTCGTTGGCCGTCATGCCGCCGTCCACGCGCAGCTCACCGAACGCGACGCCCGTGGCTTGCACGACGGCGTCGAGCACGTCGCGGGTCTGCCAGGCCGTCGCCTCCAGCACCGCCCTGGCGATGTGTCCCGCGTTGGCATACGCAGTCAGGCCCACGATCGCGCCGCGCGCGTCGTCGCGCCAGTAGGGGGCAAACAGGCCCGAGAATGCCGGCACGAAGTACACGCCGCCGTTATCTGCAACGGTGCGCGCCAGGTCCTCCGCGGCCGCTGCGCTGTCGATGATCCCCAGCCTGTCGCGCAGCCACTGAACCGCGGCGCCCGTCACTGCGATCGATCCCTCCAGGGCGTAGCTGACTGGCTTATCTGCGAGCCGGTAGGCCACGCTGGACAGCAGGCTCGCGGTCCGCGCAACCCTCTCCCCCGTGTTCACCAGCAGGAACGAGCCAGTCCCGTAGGTGTTCTTGGCCTCGCCCGCAGCAAAACAAGTCTGACCGAACAGCGCCGCCTGCTGGTCGCCGAGCACGCCCGCCAGCGGGCAGCCGGCGAGACCCGTGACGGTGACCTCGCCGTAGATCTCGCTGCAGGAGCGGATCTCGGGCAGCAGCGCAGCGGGTAATCCCATCAGGTCCAGCGCCTCTTCGTGCCACCCGAGAGTCTGGAGGTCCATCAGCAGAGTCCGCGATGCGTTGGTCACGTCTGTGGCGTGGATGCCCCCCTCGGCGCCCCCCGTCAGGTTCCATGAAAGCCAGCTGTCGATTGTCCCGAAGGCAAGCTCGCCCGCCTCGGCCCGCGCGCGCGCTCCGGCTACGTGGTCCAGCAGCCAGACGGTCTTGGGGCCGGAGAAATACGTCGATAGCGGC
>CAJCIJ010000076.1 GCA_903970315.1 Actinomycetota bacterium | reverse complement strand
CTCGAACACGGTGGTTTTGACTGCTCGGGGTTTGCCTGGCGCGTGTACAAGCTGTCGGGACTGCCCTGGGGCAACGAGATACTGGGCCGGACGGCCGCGGAACAGGGTGGCGAAATACCCAAGTCGCAGCGCTTGCGCGCCAGCCAGCTGCAGCCCGGTGATCTGCTCTTCTTCGGCTCCGCCCACTTCAACAGCGATGCGACCGAGCAGAACGTCATCCACGAGGGAATCTATCTGGGCGACAACTGGGTGATCCACTCGTCCGGCCAGGGCGTCTACGTGCTGCCGCTTCAGGGGAGCTGGCTGGGCAGCCAGTTTGCCTGGGGCCGACGCGTGATCCGCTGAGCAATCCCAGCCGCGCCGTTCGCCCAGCCGTCCGGGAGTTGCGGGCCTTATGGCGCGTGTCATGCTGGTGTTATGACCACAACTACCGACACGGCCACGCTGCCGGCCAACGTCACGCTGGGGACTGTCGAGCTCGCCGTCAGCGAGTTGGATCGTGCGGTTGACTTCTACCGCGACAGCCTCGGTCTGCGGGTCCTGCGACACGATCCTTCCGAAGCGATTCTTGGCAGCGACGGCGCGGGGGTGCTGGCCTTGGTCGAGCAGCCCGGCGCGCTGCCAGCCGGCCGGCACGCCGGCCTATACCACGTGGCGCTGCTCTATCCCTCCCGCCTGGAGCTCGCACGAGTCGCCCAACGGCTGCTGATCAGGCGCACCCCTATCCAGGGCGCCTCCGATCACCAGACACATGAGGCGATCTACCTCGCAGACCCCGACGGCAACGGCCTTGAGCTCGCCGCCGACCGGCCACGGGAGCTGTGGCCCGCCCCCGACGGCCCGGGTGGGGTTATCGGCGGGCGGCCGCTGCCGCTGGATATGGAGAGCCTGCTCGCGCTCGTCGGCGATGACCCCGTGCCCGCATTCGTGGAGCCGGGGCTGCGCGTCGGCCACGTGCACCTCCATGTCGGCGAGATCGAGCGCGCAATCGAGTTTTACTGTGACGTGGTGGGGTTCGAACTGCAGGCCAACCTCGGCAGCGCGGCGTTCGTGTCAGCCGGTGGCTACCACCACCACCTGGGATTCAACGTATGGCGCGGCGCCGACGTCGGTCCCGCCCCTGCCCCCACCGTTGGGCTGCGTCACTGGACGGTCCAGCTTGCCGACGACGCGCAGCTGCAAGAAGTGCGCGCGCGTCTGGATCGTGCGGGCGTCGATGTTCAGGCTGTGGGATCGGGGTTTCTGGTGCGCGACCCCTGGGAGAACGCGCTGCTGTTTGAGCTTGCCTCAAGCTGAGCGGAGCGCTCGCACCGATCGCTCGCACGGCTTGGGATCGCCGAGACGGTGTGCGATCGCTCAGCGGGGAGCGACGACATCGGGCTCGCGCTCAAAGACGGTTTGCAGATCGACGCTGGGATCGATCGCGGCCATCGGTGCGCGGGCCTTCAGCAACGTCTCCTGATACTCGTCCTCGGCATCAGACTGGATCACAATCGCCCCGCCCACACCGATGCTGGCGTGGCCATGGTCGATCACGATCGTCCTGATCACGACGCTCAGATCGCAGCCGCCGCCGAGTCCAAGGTACCCGATCGCTCCCGAATAAACGCCGCGTGCTTGACCCTCGAGCTCATCGATGATCTCCATCGTCCGCCGCTTCGGCGCTCCCGTCATCGACCCGGCCGGGAAACACGCACGGATACAGTCCGGCGGCTCCAGGTCGGACCGCAGCAGGCCCCTCACAGTGGAGACAAGCTGATGCACGGTCTCGTAGGACTCGACTGCCATCAACTGCGGCACGTGGACAGTCCCCACCTCGCACACGACACCAAGATCGTTTCGCGTCAAGTCGGCAATCATCAGATTCTCGGCGCGGTTTTTGTCGCTGGTGCGCAGTCGCTCGGCGAGGCGTACATCCTCGACTGCGGTCGCGCCGCGGGGGCTTGTGCCCTTGATCGGCTTGGCCTCAACCCAACGGTCGCGCCCGACGCTCACAAAACGCTCCGGCGAGGAGCTCAAGACCGTCCGGGCGCCGAAACGCAGGTACGCACAGAAGGGGGCGGGATTGACGCGGCGCAGCGTGCGGTAGAGCGCAAGCGGCTCAGCCGCGCACTCGACGTTGACCGCGTTTGTCAGACAGACCTCGTAGGTCTCTCCTTCGACCAGCCGCTGTTTGCACGTGGCGATGTCCTCGAGATACTGACCATGGGAGCGGCTGAGCACAAAAGCCGGCTCCGTGTCTGCGCCGCAGTCCGGGAGTGGCAGGGGCTTTAGGCAAGCGAGGCGACCGCACGTCTCCGCGATCCAGCGCGCGCCGTCTGCGGCGCCGTCAGGCGCGGTCACGCAAAGCACGTACGTGGCTTGCTCGGAGTGGTCGAATGCGATCACGCGGTCCGCGAAGAGGAAGGCCGCATCCGGCATCGGCGAGCGATGCGCCTGTTTACCACCGCAGTCGGCCTTGCACTCGTAACCGAAGTAGCCGACATAGCCGCAGTTGAACTCGAACGGGAGGGTCTCGTCGAGCTGATGCAGCCGTCGCATCTCGCCACTTAGGAAGTCGAAGATCGATTCCGTGCGCAGCTCGCTCCCGCCGGCGCGCTCGATGCGCACCTCACCGCTTGTTACGTCGTACTGGACCACGGCCGCCAGCGGCCCGTCGCCAGAGCCGATAAACGAGAATCGCGCGCGCGAGTCGACCCGGCTTGAGTCAAGCCAGAAAGCGCTGTCGCTGTCGCCGTAGAGGTCCACAAACGCGCGCTCGGGGTCG
>CAJCIJ010000075.1 GCA_903970315.1 Actinomycetota bacterium | reverse complement strand
TACGAAGATGCCCTGCTCGATGGCCCCCTGGCAGAGCGCCAGCGCCGCATGCTCATCGCCCACGACCAGCGGCACGATGTGCATCTCGGTCTCGGGCACGCCGAAGCCCTCGCGTTGCAGCCCGCCGCGCAGCGTGCGCGCCGCCCGGTGCAACCGCTCGACGCGGTGCGGGCGGCTTTCCAGCAGCTCCAGTGCGGCCAGCGCTCCTGCCACGGCGGGCGGTGCCGGGGCGGTCGAGAAGATCAGCGGGCGTGCGCGGTTGATCAGGTACTGAATCGTGGTTTCCTGCCCGCAAACGAAAGCCCCGTAGGAGCCAAGCGCCTTGCCGAGCGTGCCCACGATCACATCGACCTCGCTCTCCAGTCCCGCCTCGGCGACCGCGCCGCGCCCGCCCGGACCGGTCGTGCCGGTGGCATGGGCCTCATCGACCATCACGCGCGCGTTGTACTCGTCGGCCAATTCGACGATTCCGGCCAGGGGCGCCACGTCGGCGTCCATGGAGAACACCGAGTCGGTGACGATGACGCTGTTGGCGGCGTTGCGCCGGGCGCGCATGCACCACTCCAGGTGAGCCAGGTCGCAGTGGCGGTAGACCACCACCTCGGCACCGGAGAGGCGGCAGCCATCCACGATCGATGCGTGGTTGAGCTCGTCGGAGTAGATCACGTCTCCGGGGCCTGCGAGCGCGGCGAGCGTGCCCATATTGGCCAGGTAGCCGGAGCCGAACAGGACGCAGGAATCGGTCCCCTTGAAGCTGGCCAGACGCTCCTCCAGGCGGCGGTGGATGGTCATGGACCCAGACACCAGGCGCGACGCTCCCGCGCCCACGCCCCATCGGGTGGCGGCGTCGGCGGCAGCACTCCGTACAGCCGGGTGGTCTGCGAGTCCCAGGTAGTTGTTTGAGCACAGCAGCAGCACGGGCTTGCCGTCCAGCAGCACCCGCGGGCCCTGCGGGCCAGAGATCAGACGCAGGCGCCGCCGCAGGCCCATCTGCTCAAGCTGCTGCAGCTCGGCTGCTAGGTCGTGCACGGGTCCTCCACGCGGCCTTTGTTGCGCTTGGCTCGGTAGCGCAGCTGAGTCGAGGGGTCCCATAGCCGCACCGCCAGTGGTTGGGGTTCGCGCGGCTGCGGTCCGTCGGTGGCGCCGTCACCGTACTCGGGCGGCTCGCCGGTCAGCCAACCGTCGCGGTTGTCCGGTCGCGGATTTGCGCCATTGTCGGCCTGGCGGGCGACGTTCAGGCCCAGCTCCTCGAACATTGCGCGATCTTCCTCCGGGGCCGATCCCAGTGTGGTCAGGAAGTTGCCCATCATCACCCCGTTCAGGCCCGCTTTGACGGCAAGGGGTTGGAGCTCGCCAAGGTTCTCCACGCGCCCGCCACAGACACGGAAGAGCGCATCGGGCAGGATCAGCCGGAAGATCGCAAGCCACTTGACGGCGTCCCACGGGTCCATCGGTTCGCGGTCGCCGAACTTGGTGCCCGCCCTGGGGTTCAGCAGGTTGATGGGCACGCTCGTGGGGTCGATCGAGGCCAACTCGAAGGCCATCTCCACGCGCTGCTCGGGGGTCTCGCCGAGATTGAGGATGCCGCCCACGCAGGTCTCAAGCCCGGCCTCGCGGACGGCGTCGATGGTGCGCAGCCGGCCCTCGTAGCGGACGGTCGTCGAGACCTCGTCGTAGTAGCTGCGCGCAGTCTCAACGTTGTGGTGCACGCGCTGGATGCCGGCCTCTTTCAGGGAGCGAGCGCGCTCGGCGGACATGTGGCCAACCGAGGCGCAACGTTTGAGGTTGGTGTGCTCGGCCACCAGACGGGCGCCCTCCAGGATCTTCTCGAAGTCGCGCTTTGACAGGCCCTGGCCCTGGGTGACCATGCAGAACCTGTGCGCACCCGCGGCCTCGGCGGCGCGAGCGTGTTCGAGGATCTGCTCGGGCTCCATCATCGCGTGCATGGGCGTGTCGGCCTCGGCGTAGCGCGATTGGGCACAGAAGCCGCAGTCCTCGGCGCAACCGCCGGACTTGGCGTTGACCAGCGAGCACAGATCGGTGGACTGACCGAAGCGCTCGGTGCGCACCTGCCAGGCCCGCTCAACGAGCGCCTCGATCTCGTCGTGGTCTTCGATGGCCCCGAGCGTCAGGGCGTGCTCGCGAGTTATGAGCGGTGGCATGCTTGGTTGGAAGCCTTGACCCGGCTGGACCTTGCCGCAGAACGTTAGGCGCCGCCGCGGACGTCAAGCGGGGTGGGGCGGTTGGCGTCGGCGTGCCGCAGACCGGCGGGTGGCTGTGCGTGGTGACGCGGGCGCCGGCGCCGACTGTGCGGGCTGACGCTGGCGGGGGGCGCCGGCTGGGCCGTGCGCCTACCTGCCCTGCCAGCGGGCGGGGCGCTTCTGCGCGAAGGCACGGACGCCCTCGCGCATATCCTCGGTGGCAAACGACGCCCGTCGCAGCGCCAAGAGCGTCTGCTCGACCTCGGAGTCGAGGTCCGGCTGGTTTCTGAGCATCGTGTTGATCACGCGCTTGTTGCCCAGCTGGGAGATGGGAGCGTTGGAAGCGATCTCGGTGGCGAGCGCCAGGGAGAGAGCCTCCAGCTCGGCCTCGGGCGCAACCCGGTTGACCAGGCCCCAGGCAAGCGCCGTTGAGGCATCGACGTTCCGTGCCAGCAGGAACAGCTCGCGCGTGCGCGGTGCACCGATCGCCTCGATGAAGCGCATGATGCCGGTGTGGGAGTACACCAGGCCGAGCTTTGCGGGGGGCATGCCCAGCTTGATCGCATCCTTGGCGACGCGCAGATCGCACGCCAGCGCCAGCTCCAAACCGCCGCCGATGGTGTGCCCGGGGAGTACGGCGAGCGTGGGGTAGGGGTAGGCCTCCAGCGCTTCGATGGCGCGCGTGAACGGGTGGG
>CAJCIJ010000074.1 GCA_903970315.1 Actinomycetota bacterium | reverse complement strand
TTGCACGCCAGATCAACCGCCACAACCCCGACGTGGTTGTGTCGACCTACCCTGTGATCACCGTCGTGCTCTCACGGCTGCGGCGCACCGGCGCTGTTCACTGCCCCGCGGTGGCCACGATCACCGACCTGACAGGGCTGTTCTTCTGGGCACAGCCCGGGATCGACACGCACCTTGTCTGTTACGGCGAGTCGATCGCCCCCGTCGAGCGGATCGCCGGCGAGGGCAGCGCGCAGTTGGTGCATCCGCTGATCTCGGCCGAGTTTCTGAAGCCACGCTCGGCGCCCGCAGCACGGCGCGCGCTTGGGCTACCGGAGTCCGGCCGGATGGTCGTCGTCTCCGGCGGCGGCTGGGGCGTCGGAGACATCGAGGGAGCGGTGCGCGAGCTGTGCTGCGTGGATGAGATCTCAAGCATCGTCTGTCTTGCAGGCCGCAACGACCACCTGGCGGTGCGCCTGCGCGAGGCCTTTGCCAACGAATCGCGCGTGCACGTCTATGGGTTCACCGACAAGATGCCCGAGCTGATGGCTGCAGCCGACGTGCTCGTGCACTCCACGGGTGGCGTCACGTGCCTGGAGGCCAAGGCGGCAGGACTGCCAGTGGTGTCCTACGGGCTGCCCGTGGGACACGCGAGTCTGAACACGCGCGAGATGGCCAAGTTGAAGCTGCTCCAGGTGGCCAACGACGTCGCCGAGCTGCGCCGTCACGTCCAGGCCAGTTTTCTGAACGCCGTCGGTACCGGCCGCGACAGCGGTCTGCACGCTGCAAGCGCAACCCGCGAGCCCGCTGAGGGGCCTGCCTCGGGGGCTGCCCAGGGCGCGCCCGGCGAGCCTGCCGAGGGCCGCGACGCGTGGCAGGGGGCGTCGGCCGCAGGCCTGGTACTCAACGCTCGTCACAGGGTGCGCGTGATCCCCGCCTGGCGGCTGGGATTGGCCGCGCTGGCGACCCAACTGGTGCTGCTGGCGGGAGTTGGGACGTGGCTGATGTCCACAGACGAGATGACCGCGCTTGCGAGCGTGATCCTGCAGGTGCACCCGCTTGAGCACGTCCACACCGACACGCCGGAGGTGGGCCTGGTCGTGCGCACCGACCCCCGCGACGTCCTGGGGCTGGCCGACACGCTGGCCCAACGCGGAATCCACGTCTCGTTTGCCGACGGCGTGGCTGCGTCGCCCGGGCTCGTGGGCGACCTACGCGCCCTGGGCGACGACATACTTCCGGGCGCGCCGGAATCCAAGGCGCTGTTGGGATGGGTCAAGACGAGTTCGGCGCTGACCTCCCAGGCTCGGGCGCTGGGCCTGCGTCGCCACTTCTACTTCCTACCTCCACGTCACGGACTGCTGGTCGGTCAGCTCGTGCTGGCTCGCAGCGACGGTGGCACCCCGGTCTATGGCACCCAACACCTGGGCGCCGGCGGGATTTCGGCCTACCATCGCCCGCGTGCCGGCGACATCCTGGTGATCACCGACGACGGGTCCGCTGCGTCGGGCATCGAGCGCATCGCAGCCAAGCTGGGGTCAGACGCGCTAGTGCCCGAGCCGCTGTCTTCGTTGACGAGCGGTGGTGCCATCAGCGCCAGCAGCAGTGGCGAGCGGGCCAGCGTGGCGGCCGCCGCGACAAGTGCCGCCAGGCACAGCGCAAGTGGAATCCCGTGGGCGGGTGTCGCCGCGAAGCTCTCACCGAGCAGCAGCGGCGCGAGCACCACGGGAATCACCGTCTGAGTCACGAACACCACCGGCGCGACCTGTATCGCCGGCCGCTCTTGCAGGGCGCTCATCTCAGAGAGCGCGCCCACGATGGAGGCGCCGGCTGTCGAGAGGGCCCACAGCGCTGCCACGAGCAGGTGGCCGCGGTGCAGGTCGTCGGAGACAAGCTTGGTGGCCACGCCGCTCCAGGCGTAGCCGAGGCCGGCGCCGATCATCGTGATCGAAGCCGAGCGGCGGCCCAACGCCTGCAGCAGGTACGGAGCCATCGTTACCGTCCCCAGGCCGACGAGCACCAGCGTCAGCGCCAGCCGGTTTGTGTGGTGGGTGCTGTTGGGCGGTGCTGTCAACGCGATGCCCACCACGCTGCCAACGATCACGGTCATCGCCGCCCACTCGCGTCGGCCGGCGTGCTCGCCGAGCATGCGCTGGGCGGCGAATACGAGCACAAGCAGCCCGAAGGCCAGAGTCGGCTGCACCACGACAAGCGGCGCCCACAACAGGGCGAGGACCTGCAGCGGCCAACCCGTGATCGACATGGCTGTCCCTCGGAGCCAGCGCGCCCGCCGCAGCAGGCCCCACAACAGTGCCACGCGCAGGTGCTGCTCGTCGGGTGCAGCCTTGGCGTCGGCTGCCTGGAACGCGATCCCTAGGCTGTACAGCGTTGACGCCGCGATCGCCGCAGCGATTCCAAGCAACAGTCCAGGCATGAGCAACCACGATGATCGCACCCCGCGCCACGGGCGCCGCGCCGGACGGCGGGCCGGCCTGGCCGCCGCCGGCGTCGCCACCGCCTACTGGCTGCCCGCGCTGGCGGGCATAGATATACGGGTTCCCGCCCTGGAAC
>CAJCIJ010000073.1 GCA_903970315.1 Actinomycetota bacterium | reverse complement strand
GGCCAGCGCCATCCTTGCCAACTTCGAAGACCTGTTCGGCGCCCCGGCGGTCAAGTCATCGCTGTACGCGTTTGCGCTGGTGCTGCTGTTCAGTGCAGTGGCGCTCTCGGTAGCTTCCTATCTGATCAAGCTGCCGCTGCGCAAGTACCAGGTCAAGGGCTGATCGGGGTGGCGTGGTCGTTGCGCACTCGATCGCCGGCCGCCGGCGCGGCCACGCCTCCGCGACCGACCCGGGGGCGGCAGTCATCGCTGCGGGAATGGCGCTGGGGCGATCGCCTGACCCTGCTGGGGGCATGGGCGGCGGGGTTGCTGCTGTGCGTTGTGGCGGGCGCAATCGTGACCTACGTCGCCGTGCAGGGCGCGACCTATCTGCGGCCGCACCTGCTGGTCGAACGCCCGCAGGTGAGCCTCTTTCAGTCAGGGAGCGGTGGGTTCCTGGACCCCCTGATCGGCACGGCGCTGCTGACGGCGATTGGGATGGCCCTGGCCCTGCCACTGGGTGTCTGCGCGGCACTGTGGATCGTCGAGTACGGCCGGCCCTCCTGGCTCGCCCGGGTGGTGGAATCGGGCGTTGAGGTGATCGCGGGTACCCCCGACATCGTGATCGCCATCTTCGGGCTGGCACTATTCCAGCTGGGCTTCCTCGCGCCGCTGTCCTCAACGGCGTCCACCGGCCTTGTCTACGGCAAGTCGTTCATCACGGCTGGAGCGATGATGTCGCTGATCGCCCTGCCACCGGTGTTCGTGGCAACACGCGACGGCCTCCAATCGGTGCCGGTGCACATGCGCGAGGCCGCCTTCGCGCTGGGCAAGACGCGCATCGCGACGATCCGCCGAGTGCTGCTGCCATCGCTGCGTCCGAACATCGCGACGGGCGCCACGCTGGGGATCAGTCGGATCATCGGCGACACGGTGATCGTGGTGCTGCTGCTGGGCGACGCCCTGCGCCTGGAATCCCAGGGCTCGGTGCCGGGCTTGGGGATCCTGCGTGGCACCGGCTCGAGCCTGACCAGTTATGTGCTCGACAATTCGCCTGCCGGTGAAGGGCACGCGCCCCAAAAGGCCTGGGCAGCGGCCTTCCTGCTGCTGGCTTTCGTGCTGGCCCTGAACGCCCTTGTGGGCCGTATCGGTGGGGTCCGCGGGGGCCGCGGTGCGGGCGCAATGTTGGCTCCTTAGCGATGCTCATGGATTTGGTGGAGAAAGTCGATAAAGTGTCCGGGATGAGCACGTACCCCACGACCGTCGATCGCGAGCCACTGTCGGCCAACGGGGCCAACGGGGCCAACGGAAACGGCCCCATCGCCCTAGAGCAGTCACTGGTCGCCCCACGGCCGCTGGCCAGCGTCTCGACGCTTGAGCCGCGCGAGTACACCGAGCACCACGACGACGCTGACTCCGCGATCCCCCCGGTACGCACAATCGTGCTTGACCGCGCGCCTCGGCCCGTGGCACCGCCTGCCCAGCGCGAGTCGATCCGGCTTGCCTCGGCAGCGGGCCCCAAGCGCCTGGAGCTCGACAGCGTGAGCGTCTCCTATGGCCACAAGCAGGCGGTCAAGTCGGTCTCGCTGCCCATCCATCAGGGAGAGGTGCTCGCCCTCATCGGACCGTCGGGATGCGGAAAGACGACGCTGCTGCGCACGCTCAACCGCCTGACCGAGCTGGTACCCAGCTCGGCGCGCGGTGGTCGCATTTTGCTTGACGGCGACGATGTCGACGACCTCCCCGACACTCGCCTTCGCGCCCGTGTCTCGATGGTCTTCCAGCAGCCCAACCCCTTCCCCATGTCGATCTTTGACAACGTCGCCTTCGCGTTGCGCGAGCAGTCGCGCAAGCGGCCGGGACGGCGGGCACTTGAACCGCAGGTGATCGACGCGCTGAAGCGCGCGGCGCTGTACGACGAGGTGGCCGACGATCTCGGTCGCCCCGCTCTGCGTCTGTCCGGCGGCCAGCAGCAGCGGCTGTGCATCGCCCGCGCAATCGCGCTTCGCCCGGAGGTGCTGCTGCTCGACGAGCCCTGCTCGGCGCTGGACCCGATCTCAACGGGCGTCATCGAGGATCTCATCCACGAGTTGCGCCGTGACCTGGCGATCGTGATGGTCACGCACAACCTTGCGCAGGCTCGCCGCGTGGCAGATAAGGTGGCCTTTATGTACATGGGCGACCTGGTCGAGTACGGCACCACCCAGCAGGTTTTTGAGGAACCGCGCGCCACCCGCACGCGTGACTACGTGCAGGGAGCGTTCGGATGACCCTCACTGCAACAACCCGTACCGTCTGAACCCGCTTTCCAGTCATGGCGATCACGCCGGTGGCAAGCTCCTCGACTCCGACGAGCACGTCGTGCCCGCATTGCGGCGCTGCCGTGCTCCCCGACCAGCGCTACTGCCTGACTTGCGGGCAGCCGTGCTCGCCGGTGCGGCTGGCGTTCCTGGATGTGCTGCGCAGCGAGCACGCTGCCGCGCAGCCGGCGACCGCGCTGCCAGGGTCCACGCAGCTGCTGGCACCGGGCGGTCCAGGTCTGCCCGTCGGACCAACGGCGGGCGGGTCGGTCGTCTATATGCGCCCACCCGAACAGGACGGGGTGATGGGCTGGCTGCAACGGCGCGCAGGAGCGCTTGCGCTGATTTCGATGCTGCTGCTTGTCGGTCTGATCGGCCTACTCGTAGGCCACTGGATCACCGACAACCCCAAGTCCGGCCCGCAGGAAGTCAAGATCGTCTACCCCAACGGCGTCCCGACGGCGACGACCGGTGCGGGCGCCACTGGCTCGGGAGCGACCAGTTCGGGCGCTAAGAGCAAGTCGTCGGGGGCAAGCTCGACCAAGCAGAGCAGCGAAGAAGCGGCAGAACGCAAGGAAGAACAGGAAATCAAGGCCGAAGAAAAGAAGCCCGCTGCGCTTCCTGCTCCGATCAAATCGAACTCGGCGAAAGAACGAAAGTTCGCGACCACCACAGGCAAACAGCACGCCGAAGAAGCCAAGAAGCGCGAAGAAGAAAACCCATACGCGCCAGTCGAAACCGGCGGCTGAAATGCGCAACGGACACGGGCCCGGAGCTAACGCAGCCCAGCAGGCCACTGGCGCGGGCTCGATGGCTGAGCTACGCCAGCGTCGCCTGGAGCTGGCCGAACAGGTGGCGGCACTGACGTGGGATCTGGGCGGGCTGACCTACGAGATGGCCATTCGCGACCACTACCGGCTGGACGTGTTGGCGCTGCGCGCAGCCGAGCTGCAGAAGGCCGATGCCGAGCTGGGCGAGACCGAGCGCCTGCTGGGCGCCGCCGAGGCGGGCGTCGCCGGCCACTGCCGTTCCTGCGGCGCGGTGCACAGCCGCGGAGCCGCCTACTGCTGGCGCTGCGGAGCCGGACTGCTCGCCGAGGCGCGCCCGGCTTCCCTTTCAGAGACCGCGCCCCCGGCAACGGGCCCGACTCCCAACTCCGATGGCGCGCAGACCCCTGCTGGGGTGGCCCCCAACAGCGTCGAGGCGGGCCTCCAAGACACCCAGATCTTGCACCGACCGCCGCCCGGGCCGATGCCGCAGCCACCGTCGGCGCCGGTATAGGCGCGCCGACTGGAGGACCCTCAGCGGGTGACCCAGGCTTCCTCCTGCTTGCTCAAAGCTGTGATCTGCCTGGGCAGCTTGCCGGCGGCAATGTCCGCCACCGTGACATGGTCGACCACCTTGCGAATATTGGCCCGCAGCGCCAGCCAGACCGGCTGCAGCGACTCTGCGGCGCCGTTGTAGGAGACCTCCTCGGGCCGCTGTCCCCGCACACCCACCAGCGGGCCCTCGACCGCGCGAATCACGTTGCCCAACAGTAGTTCATCGGCGGGGTGCGCCAACCAGTACCCACCCTCCGGCCCGCGCTGGCTGCGCACGATGCCGGCGCTGCGCAGCTGAGTGAGGATGTTCTCCAGGAAGGAGACCGGGATGTCCTGGGCCCGGGCCACTTCATCGACTTTGCGCGGGGAAGCCTGGCTGGAGCTGGCCAACTCCACGACTGCGCGGACGGCATAGTCGGCCTTCGCGGTCACGTGCATGTGAATGATTCTGGCGCAAAGTTCGGTCGGGTCGCGGAACCACTGGCACAAGCTGCTCGTTAGCACTGCGTGGAGGGCTCGCAAATCCCCGCGCCTGGGGCCCGATCCACGGTCCCGAGGCCCCCAAAGCGGGGTTCCTCACGTTGTGCACTTGCAAACTGAACATTGTTTTGATACAACTCCTCGGCCTCGGCGCTACCCCGCCGAGGATCGAGACATGAACCCTCCCATCAGCACCCCTCCCGCCGCGTCCAGGCCTGCGCTCCACACTCCTCCAAGGAGCGCAGGCGGGCGGCGGACTCGTCGGCCACGCAGAAGCACGCGCATGCCTCAGCGTCCGGCTCCCCTCGGGGTGCTGCCCACCACGGCGCCGCAGACTGCGCGACTACGAGTGGCGGTTATCGATCGCGACTCGGGCTTCGTTGTGGTTCTGCAGAAGCGGCTGGATCGGCTGGAGTGGAAACATCGCGTGCTCACCTCGATGGTCTCGCCGGACCAGGTGGCGTCGATGCGCTTGCACGCGGTGATCGTCGATCTCTCCGTGCTCGGCTTTCAGGCCTGGGAATGGCTTGAGCAGGTCCGCCGTGCCGTGCCAGAGCTTTCCATAGTGGTATGCACGGGCTCATCAACGGTCGCCCAGCGAGTGCGCGGCTTGGAGCTCGGCGCCGACGACTGGATCACCAAGCCCTGCCACCCCGCTGAGGTGATCGCGCGCGTGCGGGGAGTGGTGGCACGCAGGCAGCAGGGCGCAGGCGCCACCGCCGCCGAGCCGATCAGCACGGGCGAGATCGAGATCAGGCTGGACCGCTTCCAGGCCTATGTGGACGGAACCAGCCTTGACCTGACCAAGCGCGAGTTTGAGCTGATCCACCTGCTGGCGAGCGCCGAGGGCCAGGTGCTTGAGCGCGAGGAGATCTTCTCGCGCGTGTGGGGCTTCACGATGGGGCCCGGTGATCGCACCGTTGACGTCTTTGTTCGCAAGCTGCGCCTGAAGCTCAGCGAAGCCTCGCCGGATTGGCGTTACATCCACACCCATTTCGGCATCGGCTACCGCTTCGCACCGGAGTCGCTGGACATCCAAGAATCGGCCTGACCGGCCCCGGCCTCTCGGCCTGACCCTCCCCCGGCCGGCCTCTCGGCCTGACCGTCCCGCCTTGACCGATTGGGCCACGGCGGGACGGGGGACGAGCGTCAGCGCCGGGGGTCAGTTCAGCGCCGACAGAACGTAAGCCGTGAGGCTCGTGTTTGATGTCGACGATCCGGGTGAGCCGATGCACCTGAGGGCGATGATGCCGCTGGTAAGTGGGCCGGCGCCCTGCAGCGTGATCGGGAACGTCCCCCGGACTCGCGGCTTGAGCACTATGGTCTGAACCACGGTGGAACCGAAGTCGAGCTTGCATTCGACCTTTCCGGAGCGCGAGACGGTGGTCGCGTCGGCGGTGGCGACCGCCAAGTAATCCTGGCCCGCCCGCGCCCTGGCGAGAGCGAGCAAAGCAGGGTGTCCTCCGCGAGGCTTGGTCACGGTGTAGGCGTGCACGGACGCCGACGATCCGGCCGGTCCGGTAGCGCCGGTCGGCCCAGTGGCGCCCGTGGCGCCGGTCGCTCCAGTCACGCCGGCCGCGCCCGCGTCGCCGGTCGGCCCGGTGGCACCAGCAGCTCCGCTCGTCCCGGCAACTCCGGAGGGGCCTGTAGCGCCGGTTGTGCCCGTTGCGCCATTCGCACCCGTGGCTCCCGTGGCACCAGTGGATCCGGTTGCGCCGCTGGTCCCATTGGCCCCGGTCGGGCCCGTTGCGCCGTTGCTGCCGGTTGCGCCGTTGCTGCCGGTTGCGCCGTTGCTGCCGGTTGCGCCCGTTGGGCCGGTTGCGCCCGTTGGGCCGGTTGCGCCTGTGGCTCCGGTGGGGCCAACTTCGCCGTTGGTACCAGCGGCGCCGGTTGCACCGGTTGCACCGGTTGCGCCAGCGGCGCCTGTGGCACCGGTCACGCCGGTGAGCCCTGTGGCGCCGGTTGTGCCGTTGGTGCCGTTGGCTCCCGTGGGGCCGGCGGCGCCCGTGGCGCCGTTGGTGCCGTTGGCTCCCGTGGGGCCTGTGGCGCCGGTGCTACCTGCCCCAGGCCCGGTGGGCCCGGTGGGACCTGTTGCGCCGAAGCCGGTGGGTCCGGACGCCCCTGTGAGGCCGGTGGCTCCAGCGGCTCCAGTAGTCCCGGTTACGCCAGCGGCACCAGTCGGCCCAGTCGCGCCGGTGCTTCCAGAGGCTCCCGTCGGGCCGGTTGCGCCGTTGGTCCCGTTGGTGCCGTTAGCGCCGGTTGCGCCCGTGGCGCCGTTGGTGCCGGCTTCCCCGGATGGTCCGGTGGCCCCGGTCGCACCTGTTGCGCCGTTGCTTCCAGAGGCTCCGGTCGGGCCCGTTGCGCCGTTGGTCCCGTTAGTCCCGGCAGCGCCGGTGGCGCCTGTTGGGCCGGTGGGTCCGGCTGCGCCTGTTGCGCCTGTGACGCCGGCGGCGCCCGTGGTGCCGGCTGCGCCTGGGGCGCCGGCCGCTCCCGTGGCTCCGGTTGCGCCGGTGACGCCGGCTGCTCCGGTAGCTCCTGTGACGCCCGCTGCTCCGGTGGGACCGGCGGGCCCTGTCGGGCCGGTGGCTCCGCTGCCTGAAGCAGTTGACTCCCAGACGATCTGGCCGTTTGCGTTGGTTTCAGTCAACAGGCCGGTCGTTCCTTCGGTGGTCACGATGACCGAGAACGACGCTGTTGCGGTATTGCCGTCGTTGTCGGAGGCCGTGCAGTTGACCGTCGTGGTTCCCACCGGGAACGAGTAGCCCGATGCCGGGGTGCACGAGGACGACGTCACGACGCCGTTGCTGTCGGTCGTCGAGTAGGAGTAGGCGATCGTGGCATGCGTTGTCGCTGCCGAGACGTGATCGGTGAGGGTCCCGGGAACGGTCAGGGCCAGTCCGCCGGACGTGTATTGGAAGGAGCCGATGTCGCAGCTGGCAGCGACGCGGGTAGCGCCGCGCTGATCGGTGGCCGGGCAGGCTGCCGGGTCGCCGACGGCGATCGTCGGGCTGGTGGACTCCTCGGCGTAGGTGGTCGTCGAGCCGCCGTAGCTTGCCAGCGGCTGGAGCACGGGCGTCAGGTCCCTCAGGGATGCGCCCACTCCGCAGCTGTTGCCCGAGTCGGAGTCCAGGCTGTCGTCGTTGGAGGTGACTGCTCTGGAGCAGTTCTTGAGGTGGTTGGGGCCCGACAAGCCGGTCGCGTTGCTGGCGACAATCGAGTTGGTCAGGCTCACGGTGCTGCCACTGGCGTTTGAGATGCCCGCCGAATGGTTTTCATAGATCGTGTCGTTGACGAACGTAGCTGCGCCTGAGCCTGCGACGGCGACCCCAGGCCCGTTGACGCTGTTGGCAATCGTCGAGTTGGTCGCGGTCAGGCTTGCCCCCGACTGGACGCTAACGTTGGCGGTGGTGGCACCCGAGAGGGTGGAATCGGTGAGGGTGAGGCTGCCGAAGTCTTCGATCTCGGAGTTGGTGCCTTGACCGCCGCCGGTGATGACCAGATGGCTGATCGCCACCGAGACGTGTGCGGGGATCTCCAAGAGTTCGTAGTAGTAGCCGCCCGCCGGCGCGACAGAGGAGCCTTCGATCTCGGCCTCAGCCGAGTTGACGCCCGGGGTGCCGGCGGGGCCGGCCAGGGTCTGCGTGCCGCCGGTGTTGGTGAAGACCAGCGTCGCCGCAGGTTGGTAGGTGCCGGCCGCAAGGTTGATGGTGTTAGCCACCCCGTTGCTGTTGGCTTCTTCAACCGCTTTTTCCAGACCTGCCGTGGTAGACACGGAGTAGGTGTTCGCAGACGCGTCGGCAGCTTGGAGCGCGAACCCCGTTGCTGTCAAGGCGAGCGCAGACAATCCTATTCGTAGACGTGTAAGCCATTCTTGACTCATGAGACCTCCAGTGACGTTGGGCAATTGACCATCGTTGACTTGACGATCGGTGACCGCCGAGGTCGCAACGACGCCATTGGCGCAACGCCGCTACCTCACCTATGTGGTGAACATCTATCACGCCCTCCGCGCTCGCGCCAAACGCGTTTACCGCCTATTAACGAACGTTTACGGCTCGGTCATATCTGCGCGCGCCGCCATCGAACTTTTCGTGTCCGGCATGCGGCGATGCTGTCCGGCGGCGTGATCGCCAACGCCCCCAGACGCCCTCAGGGGGCCGGGTCGTCGAAGTACCACGCGGTCAACCGCCGTGGCGCCTGGGCTCTGTTGCGTGCCCCATTTCGGGCGCGTTGCAGCGCCCGTTTACAAGTGGTTAACTTCTTCGGGAGCTCGATCGGGCAGACTTTTCAGCCCCGCACGACTACCGGCGCAACGAGCGCGGTTACGGGTCGGTGCGCAGCGTACCCGCATGAGTCCTCAGCGCCCCAAAGATCGATTCACGACGTCGAAATCGGTGGTCGACCGGCCGCCGCTTCGCTGGCTGCGCACCAGCTCGCGGGCCATCGCAGAGTTTGCTCAGGCCAATCCGCTGCTCGCGGGACTGGCCACGATGGCCGCCACGCTGTTGATCCTGTTCTTCGTCGGTCTCTCGCTCATCGCTCCGCATTCGGCCGGCAAGGAGACCACGCTCACCGGCGCTACCGCGTTGATCAGCGCCGGCGAGGTCACTCAGGCGACCCTGCTCGATCAGGACGCCCGCCTGGTACTTCGCACCGACACCGGCCACCAACTCTGGGCGACGTACCCGCACGCGGAATCCTACACCGGGGACTTGGTCGCTCTGCTGGAACGCAAACACGTGCCCACGACGGTCGATCCGCAGTCCATCGACGCGAGCCTGCACACGATCGTCCAGTTCCTGCTGCCGATCCTGATCCTCGTCACCCTGTTCGCCTTCTTCACGGCGCTCGCCCGCGATCAGGGCGGCGCATTCGCAGCCTTCTCCAAATGGACCGGCCGCGGTCAGAAGCCCGGGGAAGGCCTCTTCACGTTCTCAGACGTCGCCGGAGCCCCGGAGGCGCTGATCGAGCTACGCGAGATCTGCGACTACCTGGAGAATCCCGGCCGCTATGCCAAGCTCGGCGCCAGGGCGCCAAAGGGCGTGCTTTTGGTCGGCCCCCCGGGCACCGGCAAGACGCTGCTTGCGCGGGCTGTCGCCGGCGAGGCGCAAGCCAACTTCTTCTCAATCTCGGGGTCGGAGTTCGTCGAGTCGCTCGTGGGCGTGGGCGCAGCGCGCGTGCGTGACCTGTTCCGCCAGGCACGCGAAGAGGCCCCCGCGATCATCTTCGTGGACGAGCTCGATGCGGTGGGGCGCCAGCGCGGCGCAGGCATGGGCCAGGGCCACGATGAGCGCGAGCAGACGCTCAACCAAATGCTCGTCGAGATGGACGGATTCGGCGCCGAGTCGGGTGTTGTGGTCATGGCGGCTACCAACCGGCCCGACATCCTCGACAGCGCCCTACTGCGACCCGGCCGCTTTGACCGCCAGGTAGTGGTCGATGTGCCCGACTTGCATGGCCGCGCCGAAATCCTCGCCTTGCACGCCTCAAAGACACCCGTTTCACCGCAAGCAGACATGATGCGCGTGGCACATCAGACGCCCGGATTCACCGGCGCTGACCTTGCAAACCTCATCAACGAGGCGGCGCTCATGACGGTGCGTGCCGGCAAGACCCTCGTCGAACAGGAGGAGCTCGAGGAGGCGATCGACCGGGTCATCTCGGGTCCGGAACGCCGCAGCCACGTGCTCTCACGCGACGAGCTGTGGCGGATTGCCGTGCACGAGTCCGGCCATGCGATCGTCGCCCGCTCGATCGGGAACACCGCTGCACTGCAGAAGCTTTCGATCATTGCCCGGGGGCGCGGGCGCGGTGGTGCGACGGTTTACGCCAGCGAAGAAAAGCTGATGCTGACCCACCTTGATCTGACCAAGAATCTGATCACCTCGATGGCCGGTGTGGCAGCCGAGGACTACGTCTTTGGCATGCTCTCCACCGGCGGTGAGGCCGACCTTGACCATGCCACCAAGACGGCGCACTCGATGGTCTCCATATACGGCATGAGCGAGGCCATCGGCCCTGTCACCGTCGGCGAAAAGCCGGGCGAGGTCTTTGTGGGCCGCGACCTGGCGAACATGTCCAACGTCTCGGCCGCGACCCAGGAGCTCGTAGACAGCGAGACGCGACGGCTGGTGCGGGAGTCCGAGGACACCGCACAGGAGATCGTGGCCCTGAACCGCCAAGTGCTTGAAGAGCTGGCCAACGCGCTCGTGGAGGCCGAGACCCTCTCGGGTCCTGAGCTGGACGTCTTCCTTGAGGCGGTGCATCCGTGGCCTCAGCCGCTGGTCAAAGGTATGAACGGCCATGCCCCTCCGGTCATCCTGCGCGAGCAGCCCGCCGGCGTGGGCGAGGTCGAGCGCGCGTTCGGCGACTACGACGCCTGACGCTTGGTCGTGAAGCGGCCTCGCCCCGTGGCCGTGGTCACCGCCGTCGCGTTTGTTGGGAGCATCGCGGCGATCATCGCGGTCGCGGTCACTGCTAGTGGGCCCAACAGTCCCAGCGTGGCGCCGAGTGGACCAGCCCCGACCCAGCTCCTTGCAACGGTCGGACCCGACGGTCAGGTCACCCTCAAGACGCAGCGCGGCCGGGCGGTCACGAAGCTTCCAAGCGGCTCCTACACAATCGTGGTCCGGGTCAACTCGACCCACGCCGATTTCCACCTGATCGGGCCCAACTTCAACCGGGCGTCCAAGCCAGATGCTGCGAGTCTGGGCCTGTGGGGAGTACAGCTGGTCAGCGGCACGTACCGCTATATGAACGATCTAAGCCGACGCGCCAGCACGCACGCGATCACGGTCTACTGAGATGCGGCGCAGCCGCTCACGGTGAGACTGCGATCATCGGTTCAAACCGGCCTTCATAGACCTTCTCGATGCTCACCGGGCCGACCGGTACATGCTCGCCGGCGCCGTTGCGACCGTAGGTCCGTTCGGCCAGCGCCACACCTGGGACCGTCAGGCCTCCCAGAAGCGCGCGTTGGATAGCACTTGGCGTCGCCGAGTGCGCCTTCTGCGCGGCCGTCGCAAGCACCCGGACTGTTTCGAATCCCAGGCCCGGGAAGCTGCCCACCGGGGCGGCGCCAAAGTGCTGCTCGTACTCTTGCGTGAAGTGCTGCCCCGCCGCTTCTTCGCGTACAAACCCGTAGGTGGGCACCAGCGCGTTTTCCAGTGCCTGTGGGTCTGTCTTGAGCGTCAGGGGCGTGTCCATCACCGACGTGCCGATCACCGTCGCTTCCACGCCCTGCGCCTGCAAGCCCGACGCCAGCTCGTTGACTGCCGGTGGTTCAAGCGCCGTGAACACCGCTCCTGGCGTGGGCCTTAGCGCCTTGATCGTCTTGGCGAGGGTGGCTATGCCGTCTGACGTAAGGGTCACCCCAGCACTACCGTCGACAGTCACGCCATTGCTCCTGGCTGCAGCACTGAAGTCCCTTGTGAGCGCTTCGCCCAGGCGATTGCCGGGCGACTTGATGACGTAGGCGATGGTGTACCCGAGCGTGTGCATGAACCGTGTCAGGCCCGCGGCTTCCTCGGGTCCGGGCGTTCCCACAGGCCAGTAGGTCGGGTACCCCGCCTCTGCAGCGGGGTCCGGATCACATGGCGCCAGCATCAACATCCCAAAGTGCGCGGCCCGCGCAGCAAGAGTGGCCTGCGATTCGGTGTCACACGGGAGCACCAACGCCGCAGCCGCGTCGCTGCTCAAACGCTGCTCCAGCGCGCCTTCGGAGAGGTCATCCAATTCCTGGCTCTCCAGCTTGACGTGGATTCCGTGGCCGAGTCCTTCCGCGGCATTGAGCTGCGCCACAGCCACAGCGGCACCTTTGGCGATCGAGGCGTTCTGCTCGGAGAACGCGCCGGCTGCCGGTTGGTCTAGGACCACCACCAGCGTGCCTTGTTGAAGTGAGCGCGCCACCGTCGGCCAGTCAGCCGCGGTGCCTCTCGGCACCGCACTAGACGCGTGGCTACCCCCACAGGCGCCAAGCAGCGAGCCGAACAGCACTGCGGCGCACAACACGGTCATCGCCCGGGCCGGCCGCCTCAACGACGACGCACAGCGACGGCACCGCGAGCCCGCACCCCCGGCAGGCGCGCCGTTACACAACCCCGATCGCGACCGTCTCACGAGCGCTGCACGAGGATGCTGCAAGCGGCGCCGC
The DNA here is from genome assembly GCA_903970315.1 of Actinomycetota bacterium. Lineage (GTDB taxonomy): Bacteria > Actinomycetota > Thermoleophilia > Solirubrobacterales > Solirubrobacteraceae > Palsa-744. The sequence goes on along the minus strand of CAJCIJ010000073.1, from coordinate 566 downwards.
TACGCATTCTTGGACGCCTTACACCCAGCCGCGGTCTCGATGGCATTGGCTTTCTGAATCCATGCGTTGGCAGTCGGCTTCGGGATCTGAGGGGGATGGGTACGGCTGGCGCGCTTGACGTCATTGATGAAGTTCCCCAACCCACCGCACGGCTCGGCGCTGCCGGCAGCATAGGCCCCAGCACCGCCCACACCTGACGCCGCTAGTCCGTCGGGCACCAGCGCAAAGGGATCCCGGAGCACAGTCCCGAGGCCGCCCGGTGCGACGGTACCCACAAAGTTCAACCGCGCCGCGTTCCCAGTTCCGGCCGATAGCGCCTTGAGCGCGCCAGACAAGAGCTTCGTCAGCGTAGTGCGCAGCTTGTGCTTGACCTTCGATGACTGCACCTGCTTGAGCAACGCACGCAGCTTTGTCTCCGCCTTGCTTTCCTCCGGAACCTGACGCGTCGTCGTGGTCGTGGTCGACTGCGACGACGTTGGAGGCGTTTCGGTGGCGCCAGTCGTCGTCACACTGCTGGAGGTCGCCGTAGTCGTTGGCGGCGGTTCAGTCGTGGTCGTTGTCGTCGT
>CAJCIJ010000072.1 GCA_903970315.1 Actinomycetota bacterium | reverse complement strand
CCGCGACGCCGCCGCCGCGGCACGCCTCCTTGCGGACGAAACCGCCGGAACCGCCGACGCGTTGGGCGCTAAAGCCGCGAACACGCGGCGATCGGCCGCCGATGATCGCTCCCGGGCGGCACGGGACCGCTTGCGGGCTGCGAGCGATCGCCGCGCAGCCACCGAGGAACGCGTCGTCTCTGTTCGCGAACGGTTGGCGGCGGCTGAGGATCGGGCGCAGGCGGCATTGGATCGAAAGGTGTCCGAGACGGACGAGCTCACCGGGGTGCGGCGACGTGGGCCGGGCGTTACGCAGCTGCGGCGAGAGGTGGACCGCGCTCACCGGACCTCCGATGAGCTGATGCTCGCCTTCGTCGACGTCGACGGTCTGAAGGCCGTCAACGACAGCCAGGGCCACCAGGCCGGTGATGCACTGCTGATGGAAGTGGCCGGTGCACTCCGTCGCTGCATGCGCTCCTATGACGTGATTCTGCGCTACGGCGGCGACGAGTTCGTGTGCGCGCTGCCAAATGCCGACCACGAGGTCGCAGAGGCGCGGTTCGCCGATGTGTCAGCCGCGCTGACAAAGGGTCCGCTGAAAGGCTCGATCTCGGTGGGGTTTGCGCAACTGCACGAAGCCGAAACGGTGGAGACGCTGATCGGCCGTGCTGACGCTGATCTGATCGCGCGACGCGGCAACCCCTGACCGCGCCCTGAGTCAGGTCGTGTCCTCGTTTCGTGCTTCCATCTCTGCCAGGCGTCGTAGCGCCTCCTTGGCGCGCTGGTGCGCGCCTTCAGCCCGGGCCAGCTTGGCCTCGGCGCGCAGGCGCAGCGCGCGCTGCAGCTCTGCGGTGGCTTCCTCGTAGACGGCGTCCGTTCGAGCGGTCTCGGCGGAGGATGAAACCGGATTGTCGAGTCCTGCCTGTTGGCGGTCGATCACGTCTTGGCGTCCGTCCTGACCCAGCTGCGCGTCGTCCAGCTGGGTTTGATGGGCGTCCAGTCGCTCCTGGGCCAGTTTCAGCTCGGCCGGGGAGTGAGCGCCGCGCTCGGCGGATGAGCGTGATCCAGCCGAGCGTTCGCCCCCGAGCCCGTTGAGCTCGGCATCGATCGGCTCCTGCTCTCGGTCGGCCCTCGCCTGCTCACGGTCGGCAACGGCCTGGTCGCCGTCGACCGCCGACTGCTCCCTGTCGACGTCCCTCTGTCGGCGGGTCGATTCGCCGCAACGCTGTTGGCTCATCCAGGTGCACCTCCTTCGAAACGCAGCTTGCCGGCTAGGCCGCCCGCGCGAGGAACTCAGGGCGACCGATGTGGTACCCCTGAGCGTAGTCAACGCCCATGGTTCGCAGGCGCGCCAGGGTCGCCTCGTCCTCCACCCCCTCCGCGACCGTCTTCAGGCCAACACCTTGTGCGAGCTTGAGGATGGCCTGCACGACGCTCTCGCTGGCCGGGTTCTCAACGAGGTCGTGCACGAACTCGATATCGATCTTGAGATAGTCGATGGGCAACTGCTTTACGTAGGTGAAGCCGCCGTAGCCGGTGCCGAAGTCGTCGAGCGCGACGGAGCACCCGAGCGCGTTGAGGCGCTCGACGAAGCGCCTGGCAGAGGCTTCGTTGCTGACCATCACCGTCTCGGTGATCTCGAATACGAGCATCTGCGGATCGGCCCCGGTGCGTTCGAGCGCAGCTTCGATGTGATCGACAAGCCAGGAATCGTCAATCGAGCGGCCGGAGACGTTGAGCTCGACCGATACGCCGCCGGCCGCGATCTCGGCCGCGCGGTCGATCACCCAGCGGTCTATCTCGATGATGAGACCGAACTCCTCGGCGATCGGCAGGAACGCGCCGGGAGCAATCAGCGCCGGCCCGTTGGGGTTCTCAACATCGCGCATCCGGATCAGCAGCTCGCGCTGGACGGTCTCGCCCGAGGACAGGTCGACTATCGGCTGGGCGTGCAGCACGAAGAGATCGTTCCTGAGTGCCTGCTCGAGGCGCGCGACCCAGGCCAGCTTGTCCAGATCGACCTCGACCAGACGCTCCCTGGCCTTCTGCTCGGCGATGTCCTTGAAGACGACCACGCAGCCTTCACCGCTGTCGTCGGTCGCGAACGGTGTGGCGACGTAGGAGACAGACAGCAGCGAGCCGTCGGCGCGCATGAACAGGTCGTCCTCGACGCGAACGGCCTGCCCGCCCTGAAGGACACGCAGGATCCGAGACTCGCCGGCTGGAGCGGGGGCGCCGTGGGGAAGGTAGCTGCGAAGCAGTGGGTGCGGGCCGTCGCGGGGTGTTTCGTCTGCTGCCCAGCCGACCATCTGCCTGGCGGCAGGATTTGCATAGCTCAGCCGACCGGGGCGCTCGAACGTGAGCACCCCCTCCCCCATGCTGTCTGTGACTGCTCGCAGATGGGCTGCTGCACGGTGTAACGCCGAGGCGGCCTCGCCCCGCTCGGTTATGTCCGCGTGGGCAACGACGACTCGCAGCGGTCCCTCACCGTCATATCGCGTTGCCCGCATCTGGAACCAGCGCCTGGCGTCAGGGCCGTCGCAGGGGTACTCGACTGTGAACTGGCCCTTGCCGTCCTCGATCATCGCGCGCAGGCCGGCCGCGACGCCCAGCGCCACCGGGTCCTCAGTGGCGGCATCACAGGCGGCCAGATAGTTCGAGCCGATCCCCGTTGCACCGGCGTCACTGCCGTTGAGCTCCGCAAAGTCGTTCCACGCGCGATTGGTCATCACGACGACGCCCGTCTCATCCAACACCGCCACCTGCGAGGAGAGTGAGTCCAGCGTGCCCTGAAAAAGGGCTGCCGCCTCCCTGAGATGGAGCTCGGCGAGCTCGCGGCCGCTGACATCCTGCGCGGTCCCGCGCACGGCGGTCAGGCGCCCGTCCACGTCCCGAAACGCCCGCGAGCGTACCTCCAGCCAGATAGGCCCGCTGGGCGGCTCATAGAGCAAGCAACGCGTCGACTCATCTCGCTGCCCGCTCCGATACTCGGCAAAATCAGCACGCACCCACGCATGCTCGGCGGCCGGCACAAGGCCGAGCCACTGATCGAGTGAGACCTTCGTATGGGCGGGGATCCTCGACTCTGGGATAGCCCGAAAGACAAGCACCTCATCGGTATCGGGCCGCCACTCCCAGCTGGCGAGTCGTGCAGACGCTTGAGCTTCGTGCAGACGCTCCTGCGTCTCCTCGAGCTCTTCGACTCTCTGCTCCCAGTCGCTGACGCGGTGAAAGCTGATCGCCTGACCGAGCAGGGCACCCCCCGCCCCGAGCAGCGGGACGCTGTTGAGCGACAGACGCATCTGCTCGCCGTGGCCATCTTCAACTTCAAGCTGAACGCCGCGAGCCTCGCTGCCCATCTCCAGGAGCGGACGTCGGACTTTGAACGCGCCATCGCGCCCCGGCTGCGCCAGCACCGAATCCCACCATGTTTCGCCGGCGCTCCCCCCGCCGGGCTCGACGCCGATGATGCGCCACGCCGCATCGTTCGCATGCAGCAGGCGTCGCTGGGCATCGACGACAACCACGCCTTCATCGAGCGCCGCAAGCACCGCGGCGTCGAAGTTCGGCACGGTGGTCGAGCCTGTCTGCCTCACCGTCCGCGCTATCGGCTCTCCGCGTGAGCCAGCCGCGACGGAGGCGCCGTCCTGCTCGTCGGGCCACGAGCGCCGGGTGCGAATAGGGGAGTTACGGGATTTATACGGACCACTGCCACGCAAATCGTAACAAATGTGACGTGTAGCCCGGTGGGACCGCCAGCCGATACTTCAGGCGACGGCCGACCTTCGCGTCATCCGCCGGCTGCGGACCAACCCGCCGGCAGCTCTTTCACAGGGCGGCGCGCGGCTCGAGCAGCGCGCC
>CAJCIJ010000071.1 GCA_903970315.1 Actinomycetota bacterium | reverse complement strand
GCCGAGAAGGCGCTTCACCTGGACCCCGAACTAACGCTCAACCGGTGGCTCGCACACCACTACACGCTCAGCCAGATTGCGTCCTACTACTACGACAACGCCCACTTCGTAGTGACTATCGGCCTGCTCGTTTTTCTGTGGTGGCGGCGTCCGGATATCTACAGGCCCCTGCGCACCTCGCTTGCGCTCGTGAACGTGCTTGCGTTCGCGGTCTTCTGGCTGTATCCGCTGGCCCCGCCACGGTTGCTGGGCTCGGTCGGGTTCTGGGACGTGGTCGGCCACTCAAACACCTTCGGCCAGTGGCACACGGGCGCCCTGGCCGCGAGCGCAGACCAGTTTGCCGCGATGCCCTCGTTGCATATCTCCTGGGCAGTCTGGAGTGGGCTTGTGCTCTGGCGCCTGACACGCCGGCACTGGTTGCGTGTGCTGGCGGTGCTGTATCCGTGCCTGACCGCGGTTGTGATCTTCGCCACAGGCAACCACTTCTTTTTTGACGCAGTCGGAGGTCTCGTGGCGATCGCCGTGGCCGTCGGCCTGGTGGAGCGTGCCCCTGCGCTGGCGCGCCGGCGCCGCGCGCCAAGCCCCGCAGGCGCGTTGCGGTAAGGTTTCTGCTGGCAGCTGCGGCTGCCGGGGGGACGGATACCGCTGCAAGGTGGCCATTCCGGCGATCGCGTCGGCCCATGGGCTACGATTTCGCGCGCCGGCCAGCCCGCCGCCAACGATAGGACTCAAGTGATTTTGGCCTGCAACTGCACCGACGATAAGCCGCGGAGTGCGTGGTGAGCGTTGCTACAGCTGTAGCCGGCCAGCAGCGCTCGGTTGCTGTACTGCGCTACCTGGACGTCGTGCTCGTCGTGATCGCGGCCGCGGTGGCCGTTGCGCTCGGGGCGCCCACGATCGGCGTGGTGGTCGGTGCCATTGCGTGGCTGACGCAGCGAGTGGTCGCCCACGCCGGCCAGATCTTCATCGCCAGCCGGGGCCCCGACGCACGTTTCGGCCTCAATCTGGTTGACGGGTTCGGGCGCATCTGGCTGCTCGCTGGAGGGATCGTGCTCGCCGACGTCCTCGGCGCACGCCGCGACGGCTTGGCCGCGGCGCTGTTGATCTTCGGTGCCTACTCTGTCGCATTCGCCATGCGTCTGACCAGCGGTCGACCGCAGGCAGGGCCGCAGCGATGAGCGCCGTCGCGACAGCTCCACCCGCGGGCGTATCTACTCCCACGCAGGGTGCTCCCAAGCCGGCTGCTCCCAACCAGGGAACCCCCAAACAGGGCATGAGCAAGGGGAAAAAAGTCTTCCTCTCGGTCCTGGCAGCCTGGATTGGCGGGATCGTCGTCTTCGTGATCCTGTTCGGCATCAAGCCGCACAAGGCCCCAGATGTGGTCAGCGGCGTCTTCTCCCCGACCAACGAGTTCAAACTCGACACCTGGTTCAAGCTCGGCCCGGTCGCGTTCAACAAGGGCGTTCTGTATCTGCTGATCACGGTCGCCATCACGATCGGGCTGATGACGTACATCGCCCGGCGCCTGAAGCAGCGCCCCGGTCGCCTCCAGGTCGCTGTCGAGATGTTCTACAACTTCACTCGCGGCATGTCGAGGGAAAACCTCGACGAGGACATGCAGCGCAAGTACTTCCCGCTGATCGCCACGATCTTCGTATTCATCCTCGTCTCCAACCTGATCGGCTACATACCGCTGCCGGTCGACAGCGGGGAGACCTTCAAGCTGTTCGGCGCGAGTATTCCCTCGTTTCAGATCTACGCCGCCGACACGAATGTCGCCTTCCCCCTGATCCTCGCTCTCGGGGTGTTCATCCTGTTCACCTACGAGGGGGTCCGCCACCACGGCCCTTTTGGGTACATCAAGAGCCTGATGCCCGGCGGCATCAAGGGCCCGATCGTGGGCCTGATCTTCCCGATCGAGATCCTTTCGAACTTCCTGCGCCTGATCTCGCTGACGGTGCGACTGTGGGCGAACCTGCTCGCCGGTCACATGCTGATCGCGTTCATGGGCGGCGAGCTCGGTGTGCTCGTCGGAGATCAGTACGTTCAGTGGGCGCTGCTGCCATTCGGGGTCGGGATCTACCTGTTTGAGGCCGTCCTGATCGCCGGCCTGCAGGCCTTCATCTTTGCCATCTTGACCGCCATCTACCTCGGCGGAGCGGTCGAAAGTCACTAACAGACAAGGAGCTATCGAGCGATGCAGTTTCTACATCTATTCAGTGCGATCCACCCGTTGCTGGGTGTCGCCGAACCGATCATCAAACAGAGCCAGGATGCCGGTCGCGCAATCGCACTCGGCGTAGGCGCCGGCGGCGGCGCAGCCGGCGCCGGAGCGGGGATCGGAGCGGTCTTCAACGCCTCGATCCAGGCCAAGACTCGCCAGCCGGAGCTGCGCGCCGAGGTCGAGCGCGACCAGTGGCTCGGCTTCGCGCTCACCGAGGCGTGCTTCTTCTACGGTCTGGTCGGCGGCTTCATCGCCTTCTTCCTCTAGGCAACAGTGCTCCCTGCGACAATCACGCCACTCGCGGCCAGCGGCTCGTTTTTGATCACCCCCAACGTGGGGCTGATGATCTGGACCATCGTCGTGTTCCTGATCTCGCTGTCCATCCTGCGCAAATGGGTGTTCCCGCTGATCGGTGAAGCCCTGGACAAGCGCGCCAAGACGATCGAAGGCGACATCGACGCCGCTGCGCAGCTGCGCACAGACGCCGACAAGCTGCTGGCCGAATACCGCGAGCGGCTGCACGAGGCACGGGGGCAGGCCGATGAGATCGTCCAGCGCGCGCGCTCCACGGCCCAGTCGCACGAGGCCGAGGCGCGCGAGCAAGCCCAGGCGCTGATAGCCGAGGGCAAGGCTCGGGCCGAACGCGAGATCGCCGAGGCCACCCGGCGGGCGCTTGCCGAACTGCGCAGCGAGGTGGCAATGCTCACGGTGATGGCCGCCGAGAAGGTCACGCGCAAGTCCCTTGACGAGTCCGACCAGCGCCGTCTGGTCGAGGAAGCGCTGGGCGAGCTTGACTTCTCGGCGCTTTCGGCCGGCGGGCAAGGCCACCCCGCAAACAACTGATGGAGGAGCTAGCGCAGGTCTACAGCACCTCGCTCTTTGAGGTCGCATCGGAGGCGGGCAAGCTGGAGGAGGTGCGCCAGCAGCTGGGCCAGTTCGCCGATGCCGTGGCCGCAAACCGCGACCTGCAGATCTTCCTGTTCTCGCCTTACTTCTCCACGCAGGAGAAGCAGGCCGGTTTGGAGCGGGCCCTTCAGGACGTCGAGGAGCCCGTGATGAACTTCCTGGAGCTGCTCGTCGAGCACCACCGCATGCCCGTGCTGTTTCGCATCCGCCAGGCCTTTGACAGCCTGTGTGAGCGTGCCGACAAGCGTCTGTCAGTCGAGATCACAAGCGCCGTGGAGCTTGACTCGTCGATGGTCGATGAGGTGGCCGAGCAGATCGGCAAGCACACTGGTACGAG
>CAJCIJ010000070.1 GCA_903970315.1 Actinomycetota bacterium | reverse complement strand
GAAGTCGTCGTCGGGGATGTCACCGATGTCATACCCCGCCGAGAACATGCCGTGGGCGCCCGTGACGATCAGGCAGCGAATGGGGTCGGGCCCGGCATGAGCCCCCGCGGCGTCGGCGGATCCCACGGCCGTGGCGTCGGTGGCGCCAACGCCCGCGGTCAGCCCGGTCAGCGTCTCGGTGATCGCATCCAAGATGGGGTGATCGAGGGCGTTGCGCTTGGCCGGGTTTGAGATCGTCAGACGCAGCACGCCAGGCGCCGGCTCGTCGATCAGCAGCTTGCCGTCGGCCAGTGCGCGCGCTTCACCCGCCGGGCCGTTGGTGGCCGGCGACTCGTGGGGTACGGTCTGGTCGGGCATGCGCTGGACAGGCTAACCAAGGTCCGGGCCGGGGGCTTGACTGGGCCCGCGCCAGCTCGCGCTGGCGCAAGATCACGGGACGAACGGCACAAAGGGATAGGGTCTCCTTGGACGGTCGCTGACCAAGCCGACCAGCCGTCGCCGGGGCTCAGGTTTTGCTGCCGCTGCGACTAGCCGATTCGATTGACCTCCGCCCGCGTGGATCCCTTCGGGGTTTGCGACCCGCCGGGCTTTGCTCGGAAGGGATCGAAGAGCAACAGGAGGTTCTCTCATGTTCGGAGCCAGGCCCGCAGGACCCACCGCAGCAGCTGCGCCCGATGGTCTAGCACCAGTGGCGTCGCGGCGTCAGGGTAGGCGTGTAGCGACGAGCGTCCGGACGCCCTTGCGGGGCGTGGACGTGCTCATGCGCGCCGTCTATGCCATCGTCAGCATTGTCGTGTTGATCATCGTCGCGGCCATCCTGCTGGCGGTGTTCAACGCCAACCCAGCCAACAGCATCGTCTCCGAAGTCCACGCCTGGGGACACTGGCTCGCCGGTCCGTTCGACGGCATGTTCAGCTTCAAGAACCCCAAGGACGCGATCGCTGTCAACTGGGGCATTGCCGCAGTCGTCTACCTGCTCGTCGCCGGCATAGTCGTGCTGCTGATCGGACGCACTACGCCAGAGACTGTCTCGGAACGCAACGTGTCGGAAAGCTTGACGCAGGACGAGCCGAGCTCTGGCCCCGTGCTCTAGCAGGCGGGTCTGAGCTCTAGCCCCGTGCTCTAGCAGGAGGGTCTGAGCTCTAGCCGGCGGTGACCGCCCAGGCGTCTTTGGCCCCGGTTTTGAGGGCGGCTAGCTCAGGCGCACGAGCGTGTCGCCCTCGCTGACCGCCTGGCCCTCCTCGCAGAGGATCTCGGCGACCGTGCCGGAGTGTTCGGCCTCGACGGGCATCTCCATCTTCATGGACTCAAGGATCGCGACGGTGTCGCCCTCGGCCACGGTGTCGCCGACGGCGCACTCGATCTTCCAGACGGTTCCCGTGATGTGGGCTGCGATCGCGGACACGGATCAACAATAGACCCCGCTGCGGCTGCACGGGCGCAGCGTTGGCGGGGCGCCGTGCACGGCTGCGGGGTAACTGGTTTGATCACCCTGTGAGCGAGCTGGCGAGCATGCGCGAGCAGGTCTACACCGATCCGCGACCCAAGGAGCATTTCGACCGCTTTCACGAGCGGGCGCGCACGCGCGAACCGGACTACGCGTACGAGTTCACGCGCCTGATCACCTCGATCTACGCGTACACGCTCCTGCGTACCCGCGCGATCTCACCGGAGAACGTTCCCGGCTCGGGCCCCGTGATCCTGGCCCCCAACCACTTCTCCTTCATGGACCACTTCCTGTCGGGCTGCTACCTACGGCGAAAGATCCGCTTCATGGCCAAGTCGCAGCTGTTCAAGCCACCGATGCAGTTCGTGTACACCCACGGCGGGGTCTTTCCGGTGCGCAGGGGGGGCAAGGACGAGGAGACGTTCATCACCGCCAAGGCGCTCTTGGACAGGGGCTCGGCCGTGCTCATGTACCCCGAGGGAGGGCGCTCGCGCACCGGCGCCATCGCCGAGCGTGCGCGCCGCGGCATCGGCCGGCTGGCGCTTGAAACGGGCGTGCCCGTGGTCCCCATCGCCGTCTTTGGCTCAGCGCGGGTGCGCAACTGGAAGCGGCTGCAGTTCCCGAGCGTGACAGTGCAGTACGGCGAGCCGATTCGCTGGGAGCGCGTGGACAAGCCCACGGCCGATCAGCAGGAGGCGGTGGCCGAAGCCGTGCTCGACACGGTCAAGGCGATGTACGAGCGTCTGGGTCAGGAAGGGCGCAAGGGCGTGCGCCGCCAGATCAACTCATCCCGCCGAACATCCCGCCGGTGACCATCAGCACCTGGCCGTGGATGTAGTTTGACCACGGCGAGCAAAGCAGAAAGACGCCGCCGGCGGCCTCCTCGGGGGTGCCGGCGCGGCCCAGCGGGATCAGCATTGCTGCCACGGCGCGCATCTGCTCGGGGATGCCAAGCTGGACCTGCTCGCCGTCTACCTCCATCACGTTCTCGTCGGCCTTGGCTGCGGTCAGGCGCGTCTCGATGAACCCATATGCAACGGCGTTGACGTTGACCTTGAACTGCCCCCACTCCTTGGCGAGGGTCTTTGTGAGGCCCACGACGCCGGACTTGCCCGCCGCATAGTTGGCCTGGCCGGCGTTTCCGAACATGCCCGATGTCGAGGAGACGTTGACGATCTTGCGAAACACCTCGCGGCCTTCCTCGCGCTCCTTCTTTGCGGCGTCGCGCATGTAGGGGGCGGCGGCGCGGATGATCCGGAAGGGGACCACGAGATGGATGTCGAGCATCGACTGAAACTCGTCGTCGGTCATCTTGTGGATGACGTTGTCGCGCGTGTAGCCGGCGTTGTTGACGATGATGTCGACCTTGCCGAAGGCGTCGATGGCGCTCTGCACGAGCTTGTCGGGAGCATCGCCCTTGGTCAGGTCGCCGCCGAACACCGCCGTGTCGCCGTCGATTTCCGAGGCGGTCTGCTGCGCGAGGTCTGCGTCGAGGTCGTTGATCAGGACCTGTGCGCCCTCGGCGGCCAGCAGCTCGGCCGTGGCTCGCCCAATCCCCCGCGCTGACCCCGTCACGATCGCTGACTTCGAATCCAAGACCCCCATGCGTGCTCCTCCTCGTATTGGTTTGGCTGCGGGCGCCGGGAGCTTATCGGGGCACAGCGGGTGGCGTCTGACCGCGGCTCAGGAGCCGATGAGGACGCCGAAGTCCTGGGTGTACATCGCGCCGGGCTGACCTTCGCTCATGCTTGCCGGCAGTTCGCCGACCACACCGATGCCGGTTTCGCGGTAGCTGGAGTCAAGGATGTTGGCCTTGTGGTCCGGCGATGCCATCCAGGACGCCACGATTTCCTGCGGCGTGGCGAGGTTGAGCGTGCCCCAGGCGATGTTCTCTCCGACGGCGTACCCGATGTTCTGGCTGTAGATGTAGCCGCTCGCCTGGATTCGTTGGAGGACCGTTTCGCCGCTTGGGCTGACGTGGTCGAAGTAGTCGTTGGCAACCATGTCGTGGGAGTGAGACTGGGCCGCCTCTTGCAGGTCGGCGTTTGCGCTCAAGGGGCTCACGCCGGCGCGGGCCCGTTCACGGTTGATCAGGCAGAGCACGGCGCTGCGGGTGGTTTCCAGGTTGCCCTGTTCGGGCGTTGCCGCCGAGCCCGGGCAGCTGGCCGAAGCAAGGGCTGCCAGATCCACGCTTCCTGACGCTGCGTGGGATGGTGCGGCGGGCCGAGGTGCTGGGGCGGGCCGAGGTCCGGGAGCCACGTGTTGGGC
>CAJCIJ010000069.1 GCA_903970315.1 Actinomycetota bacterium | reverse complement strand
TCTTGAGGCGCGCGTCCAGCTGACGTTCGATCAGGCCCTACAGGGCGCGCAGATGCCGCTGTCGGTGCCCACGCACCAGCGCTGTCCCACCTGCCACGGCTCGGGCGCCAAGCCGGGCACCACCCCGAAGGTCTGCCCGCGCTGCAAGGGCCGGGGCATTGAGACCGAGGGCCAGGGGCCCTTCTCGCTGTCGCGTCCGTGCTCCCAATGCCACGGCGCGGGCACGATCATCGAGGACCCATGCCCCACCTGTGGCGGCTCCGGCGCTGTGCGCACAGTGCGCAACCTGCGCGTGAACATACCGGCAGGAGTCAAGGACGGCAGCCGCATCCGTCTGGCAGGCAAGGGCGAGGCGGGGAGAAACGGTGGCCCGCACGGCGACCTGTTCCTGATCACCAGCGTGACGCCGTCGCCGGTGTTTGCGCGCAAGGGCGACGACGTCCAGGTGGACGTCCCGCTGACGATCCCCGAGGCGCTGCGGGGCGCGGAGATCAAGGTGCCCACGCTCTCGGGCACAAAGACGCTGCGCGTACGCGCGGGTACCAAGCACGGGACCGTGCAGCGGTTGCGCGGTGAGGGGCCGCCAAAGCTCGGTGGTGGCACGCCGGCAGAGCACGGCGACATCCGTTACCGCTTCGTCATCGAGGTGCCCGATGAGTTGACCCCGCAGCAGTCCGAAGCGGTGGACGCGCTGGCGGAGGTTTTCGACGGCGATCCGCGCGCCGAGCTCTTTGCGCAGGTGGCCTCGTGAGCCAGGAGGCCCGCATCACGCGCGTCGAGGTCTCCTCTGACAGGGGCGTGTTCATGATCTCGGTCGCCGCCGAGCTTGCGCACATGCACCCGCAGACGCTGCGCACGTATGAGGCGCGTGGCCTGGTCACACCCAAGCGCTCGCCCAAGGGCACGCGCCTGTACTCCCAGCAGGACGTAGAGCAGCTGCGGCGCATCCAGGAGATGACCGCAGACCTCGGCCTGAACCTGGCGGGGGTCGAAAGGGTGCTCGCCCTGGAGTCGCAGGTGCGAAACATGCACGACCTGGTCGAGGAGCTCAAAGAGCGCGAACGCGAGGCCGAGCAGCGGCTGGCCGAGGCGATCGAGGAGGTCAAGTCGAGCTTCCGTGCCGAGCTGGTTCCCTACACCCCGCAGGCGGGCACTGCGCTCGTGCGTGCCACCGACGCCCGACGGCCATTCGGTCTGCCCAGGAGGGGTGGTGGGCGTGCAACCTGACCGCTTCACGATCGCCTCCCAGGAGGCCGTGCGCGCGGCGGCGGCGCTTGCTGTGGAGCGCTCAAACCCGCAGGTGACCCCTGCGCACCTGTTTGTGGCGCTGCTGGGCGCCGGCGGCGACGGGATCGTGACAGCCAATGAGGGCTTATCCGCCGGCGCCGCAGCGGGCGCCGGCGCCGGCGTGGTCCAGGGTGTGCTGGGCAAGCTTGGCGCTGACATCGAGTCCGTCCGTTCCCGCGCGCAGGCGCTTCTGGACGCCCTACCGACGATCACAGGCGAGTCCTCCGAGGAGCCCGGTGCCTCGTCGGAGTTTGCCGCTGTGCTGCGCGCCGCCGAGAAGGAGGCCAAGGGGCTTACGGACCAGTACATATCGACCGAGCATCTGCTGTTGGCGCTGGCCGAGTCCAAGGGAGATGTCGGTGAGACGCTGCGCGCCGCCGGAGCGACGCGCCAGGCGTTGCTGGCGGCGCTGGCCGAGGTTCGCGGCCCGCATCGCGTTGACAGCCAGAACCCCGAGGCCACCTACATGGCGCTTGAGCGCTACGGGCGCGACCTGACGCAGGCCGCCGAGGCAGGCGACCTGGATCCGGTCATTGGCCGCGACGAGGAGATCCGGCGCGTGATCCAGGTGCTCTCGCGCAGGACCAAGAACAACCCGGTGCTGATCGGTGAGCCCGGCGTGGGCAAGACAGCGATCGTCGAGGGATTGGCACAGCGGATCGTCTCCGGCGACGTTCCGGAGTCGCTACGCGAGCGGCGCGTGATCGCGCTTGACATCGGTTCGCTGGTGGCGGGCGCCAAGTACAGGGGCGAGTTCGAGGACCGGCTGAAGGCGGTGCTTGCCGAGATCTCCCAGGCGCGCGGCACGGTGATCCTGTTCCTGGACGAGCTGCACACGATCGTGGGAGCGGGGGCCGCCGAGGGCGCCGTGGACGCGGCAAACCTGCTCAAGCCCATGCTCGCGCGCGGCGAACTGCGCGCGGTGGGGGCAACGACGCTTGACGAGTACCGCAAGTACATCGAGAAGGACGCCGCCCTGGAGCGCCGCTTCCAGCCCGTGATGGTGGGCGAGCCCAGCGTTCAGGACACGATCGCGATCCTGCGCGGGCTGAAGGAGCGCTACGAGGTCCACCACGGCGTGCGTATCCAGGACAACGCCCTGATCGCTGCCGCGACCCTCTCACACCGCTACATCGCAGACCGCTTCCTGCCGGACAAGGCGATCGACCTGATCGACGAGGCGGCGTCGGGACTGCGCATCGAGATCGACTCGCTGCCGACCGAGATCGACGAGGTGGAAAGGCGCGTGATGCAGCTCCAGATCGAGTTGACGTCGCTTGCCAAGGAGAAGGACGCCGCCTCGGCGGGGCGCAGAGAGACCATCGAGCGCGAGCTGGCCGAGCTGCGCGAGCGCGCGGCCGGCATGAAGGCGCAGTGGCAGAGCGAGAAGGACGCGATCCTGGCAGTGCGCGAGCGCAAGCAGCGGCTGGAGGAGGCACGCTCGGAGGCCGAGCGGGCGGAGCGGGCCGCTGACCTGCAGCGCGCGGCAGAGCTTCGCTACGGCGTCATACCGGACCTGGAACGCGAACTCGACGACGATCCGGAAGGGCCGTCGGCCGAGAACACCGAAAACGGCACGCCGCCGGTGTTCCTCAAAGAGGAGGTCGACGCCGATGACATCGCCGAGGTGGTGGCGCGCTGGACCGGGATTCCCGTCAGCAGGCTGCTTGAGGGTGAAATGGAGAAGCTCGTGCACATGGAGGAGCGCCTGCACGAGCGCGTGATCGGCCAGGACCAGGCGGTGGCCGCGGTGGCGGCTGCGCTGAGGCGCTCGCGCGCGGGCCTGCAGGACCCGGGGCGCCCGATCGGCTCCTTTCTCTTTTTGGGACCCACGGGGGTGGGCAAGACCGAGCTTGCGCGCGCGCTTGCGCAGTACATGTTCGACACCGAGGACGCCATGGTGCGCATCGATATGTCCGAGTACCAGGAGCGCCATACCGTGGCACGGCTCGTGGGCGCACCGCCGGGTTACGTGGGCTACGAGGAGGGCGGCCAGCTGACGGAGGCTGTGCGACGCAGGCCGTACTCGGTTGTGCTGCTGGATGAGATCGAGAAGGCACACTCCGACGTGTTCAACACGCTCTTACAGGTAATGGACGACGGGCGCCTCACAGACGGGCAGGGCAGGACGGTCGATTTCACAAATACGGTGCTGATCATGACCTCCAACATCCCCGTGGGGTCCGATGCCGACAGCGACGCGGCGAGCGACGCAGTGTCCGATGCCGCCT
>CAJCIJ010000068.1 GCA_903970315.1 Actinomycetota bacterium | reverse complement strand
ACCGAGGCCGACGGCGCCCGGGCCTGGCGAGAATAGGGGAGCGGTCGCACTCATCTGCGGTCGGGGAGCACCACGATGCTCCCTACAAAGGTCTTCGACCGACCCGCCAGGAAGCTTTAGTCGTCCAAGCGCGGCAGCTTGCGGGCTCATTGCCACATAGAGACCAACCGGGAGCCCGGTGGCCGCCGCAAAGGCGCTCTACAGGCGCGATCGGCAACTCTGCGCCTGGGAGAAGTTCGAGAGTTCGCCGACGTGGGCAGCGGGGCTAGGCGCACCGTCGCCGTCCCGGCTCGCAGTTACTCTTCGTCCAGCGTCAATCTGGGCCATCGCTAATCGAGCACGGATGCGTGAACAATCGGTAGTGAGGAGTCGGCATGTCTATGCCACCAGAGCATCTCGCAGCGGGCACATACGAGTCTCAAACGACGTCAACCGGATATGGAGTCGCGTCGGGCCCACGTGCGGGCTTCTGGCAGAGGTTTGCGGCGTCGGTGGTGGACGCGGTCATCTTGGTGATCCCAAATCTGATACTCGAGACTGTGTTCAAGGGGGCGGGCTTTGCCTTGTCGATTCTTGTGGGGGGCGTCTACTTCACCTACTTTGTGGGCGCCGCCCGCGGTCAGACGCCGGGAGAGCGTGCACTTGGCATCCGCGTGGTCAGCCTTGCCAATGGCAACTCAATCGGTCACGGACGCGCATTCATCCGCTGGATCGGCAGCTACGTGTCGGCTGTTGTCCTCTTGCTCGGCTATTTGTGGATGCTGTGGGACGAGGAGAAGCAGTGCTGGCACGACAAGTTTGCCTCCGCGGTGGTCGTGCCGGTCTCGGCCTACCCACCCCCGGGCTGACCGACCGGCCAGCGGGCCGCGCTCAGCCTCACGCCACGCGACCTCACGGTTATTCGTAGACTCCGCGCGTGTCAGCAACTGCTCGGTTCCTGACCGCCCTCCTTGGGGCATTCGCACTCGCGCTCTCGGTCGCCGCCGTCGCGCAGGCCTCGACGATCACCGTGCGCGCCCGAGGCTGAGGTAGGCGGAGAGGCGGCGGGCGCAGCGGAGGCGGCGTTGGCGCCACTCAGTGCAACACCGCCGTCTGGCGCCGACCGCCCTGGATCCATGACAGCGTGCTGCCAACCAGTCTCAGGGACTTCCCCTCTATTTCGGTCCCCGAGGACACCACCCGGCTGCCGAGCCGATCGACCACGTGGACTTGATATTCCTTACTGGGCACCCACTCATCATCTGCGATCCACGCCACGGCGCCGTCGCTTTTGACCACGAGCGAGTAGCAGGGGCCAATGCCCACACGTTCGGTTTGGGTGCCGGTTTCTTCGTTGTGCACGATGCGTCCGGTGCGGAGATTCTGGACAATGACCTGTTAGTAGGGGCTCGATTCCGGCGCGGACCCTGAGTTTTCATACGCCACCATAGTGCCGGCGAGAGTCTCGCGCTTAACGCCACCGCTACCGCTCGAGCTGTAGTACGCGGGAAGGCCTATGCGGTAGGCCGTTCGGCCGCGGTACGTGCAGCCGTAGATGGCGGTCCCGACCGGATACCCGTCTCGGAAACGTGACGGCCTATTGAACACCACTGCCTGGGCGTTCTTCAGGAGAATCCGGCCGTGATAGCTCGGAGGGCACAGCGAATGCGACGCGTCGGTGCCACCAGCCACATTCCCGCGGGCTTTGCTGGTACTGCCGCCCGCCGCGCCCGTCCCGGCAGCAAGAGACAGCACGATCCCGGCCACCAGCATGCCAATCGTTCGCCTCATGCTCGGGAAACTACCGCCGGCACCGGAAGTTTCGGCGCTTCTCCCTTTGGGCTGAACTCGGCGCAAGGCGGGACTGAGGCTCGGCCGGTGGTCGCGGCCAGAAGTCGCTCAGCGGAACGACGGGGGCGCTTGTACTGTCGCTTTTGGCAGTGCTGCTTCGGCACGGAGCAGTGCGGGATCACGAACCGGCCGACTTGCAGAGCGATGCGCCCCTGTCCCGGCCACGGCGTACCTTACGGCCCGTGGCCTCCGAGCAGCAAAGCGTCATCGATCCAGACGGTCGGCAGGTCGTGTTCGATGCAGGATCTCATCCGCATCTCGCAGAAGGCGGTCGCTCCTGGCTGCTCGACCACCTTGACGAGATCCTCACAGCGGTCGCCAGGCCCGACTATCGCGAGCGCGATCCACGACCGGCACGTGAGCGCTTCTATCGCCAGAACGCGCTGCAGCCCGGACGGTGGATGCGCGTGGTCGTAGACTTCAATGAAGATCCGGGGTGGATTGTCACGGTTCTCGTCCAGGATCAAGACCCCTCCGAGCAAGCCCAATGAGCATCACCATCGCCGGCAACACCTTCTCGCGTCATCACTACGACGCACGTGGTGACGTGCTCTACCTGAGCGTCGAGGACTACGCCGGCCCGCCGGCCACCGCGGTGGCTACCCCTGAGGGCCACAACGTCGAGTACGACGCCGGCGGCCGCGTGATCGGTATGACCCTCACCAACGTCCGCTGGCTGCTCGACCGCGACGGTGAGCTTACGATCACCTGGCCCGCTGGCCACGTGAGCGCCGCCGATCTCTCCGAAGCGCTGCAGACGGCCGCGTAGGCGCAAAAACGGAGGGGGAGGGATTCGAACCCTCGTCGGAGGGGTTACCCCCGAAACAGTTTTCAAGACTGTCGCATTCAACCGCTCTGCCACCCCTCCGGGCGACGCTCGCAAGGCTAGTGGATAGATCGGGACAACTTGGCCGGCCGCAGTGCCCGCGGTCAGCGCAGTCAGCTCACGACCAGCTCCACCACCGCAAACGCTCCATACATGCCGATCAGCACGACGCCACCCAGTCGCCCCAGGCCGGTTGGCCTGGCCAGGAGGGCCAGCGCGACCACGGTCATCGCGACGAGGATCGCGAGATCCACCCGGTCGGTGGTCGAGTGCGTCGTGAGCGTGACGAAGAGGGCCGGGATGGACACGGCAGCGACCAGGTTGATGGTGTTGCTGTTCAGGGTCTCTGTCACAAGCGCTGCGCCGCGCCGCGCCAGGCCAAGCCGCACCCCTGTCAGAGCGTTCGGCAGGCTCGTGAGGGGTCCCAGCACGAGCACACCCACCAGCGCCGATGCGATACCCCAGCGGCTGCCAAGCGACAGCGCCGCCTGCACCATCCCGACACTGCCCGCCACGATCAGCACAACGTCGCCCGCCATCAAAAGCAGCTGGCGGCGCGTGGCGAAATGGATCGTCCGCTGCGGCACCGCCGGGCTTTCGTCCTCCTCGATCGCGGAGTGGATGAAGCGGACGACTGAGGCGGGCAGGCGCGGGTGGGCGGCCAGGCGGGCTCCCGCGACCGCGACCGCCACGTAAGGGATCAGAACGCACGC
>CAJCIJ010000067.1 GCA_903970315.1 Actinomycetota bacterium | reverse complement strand
TCGAGGCCGGCGGCGACGGAATCGACACCCCCCGCCACGGAGCCCCACTGACCGTCGGTGGGCGGCCCGGGATCCTGCACGGCTCGCTGTCAGCGGTCATGCAGGACGAGGAGGGCCAGATCACCGAGGCTCACTCCGTCTCAGCCGGGCTGGACTACCCCGGCGCCGGGCCCGAGCACGCATTCCTGCGCGATACCGGCCGGGCTCGTTATGTGGCCGTCACCGATCGCCAGGCGCTGGATGCCTTCCGCGAGCTCGCCCGCCTGGAGGGCATCATCCCGGCGCTTGAGACCGCTCACGCGCTCGCATGGCTGCTTGCCCAGGACAGCGGCGAGGTCGACCTGGTCTGCCTGTCGGGACGCGGCGACAAGGATCTCGCCGAGGTGGCGGCGCTGTCGTGAACCAGTCCGCCGCTCTGGTCTCCAGTGGCGTCGAGCGCATCGCCGCCGCCTTCGGCTCGCACGGCCGCCGGGCCGCGCTGATGCCCTACGTGATGGGCGGATTCCCGTCGCTTGCCGAGTCGCTGAGGATCGGCGAAGCGTGTGTTGCCGCCGGTGCCGATCTGATCGAGGTCGGGGTGCCCTACTCGGACCCCCTCGCCGACGGGCCCGTGATCCACGAAGCCGGCGCCGCCGCGCTGGCGGCCGGTGCGAGTGTCGGCGGCGTGCTGGAGGTCGTGCGTCAGCTTGCTCCCAGCGTGCCAATCGTGCTCATGTGTTACTCAAACATGGTCTTCGCCCCCGGGGCCCACGCGTTCGTCGAGCGCCTCGCGCAGACCGGCGCCTGCGGCCTGATCGTGCCCGACCTGCCCCTGGAGGAGTCCCAGGAGGTGCGCGCCGCCTGTGACACCGCCGGACTGGCGCTCGTGGGGTTGGTCTCGCCCACGACCCCGCCGGAGCGCTTCGCCGAGATCGGCGCGCGCGCCCAGGGCTTTCTGTACGCAGTATCGGTCGTCGGCACCACCGGTGAGCGAGCCTCTCTGGCGGCCGACTTCGCCGGCGTCGTGGCCCGCGCCAAGGCCAGCACCACCGCGCCAGTGGCCCTGGGGTTCGGCATCTCCACGGCCTCCCACGCCCGACAGGCGGCCGACGCCGGTGCCGATGGGGTCATTGTCGGCACCCGGCTGGTGCGCGCTGCGCGCGAATCCGACGACCCCGCCGCCGGTGTCGGTCAGGTCCTGGAGGAGATCGGTCGCGGGCTGGAGCTCTGACGCTGCGCCGCGCAGTAGGATTGCGCGATGGGTTTGCTCCTGTCAGTGACCGCCGGCTTGGCGCTCTGGATCGTGGTCTGGGCGCTGGGACCCGTGCTCAACCTCACCAGCTTCGACGGCTTCATGATGGCGCTCGCGGTGATGCTTCTCGGAGCCACCGGCCGAGCCCTCACGAAGTACCTGCCCAGCCGCCGCCAGTAACAGCCCGTCGCGTGCGCCGACGGTCGCTCTACCTCGTCGCGCTCGCGATCGCGCCCGCCTTGGCTGGATGTGGCGGCATTGTCGCCGCCAGCACCGAACCCGTCCACGGGCGCGACCTGACGATCTATTCCAGCCTGCCTCTCGACGGGCCCGAGGCGCCCATCTCCGCCCAGATCGTCAACGGCGAGAAGCTCGCACTCGCGCAGGCCCACGGGCAGGTTGGGCGCCTGCACATCAGTTACTCCTCGCTGAATGACGCAAACCCCAAGACCGGCCACTGGGAACCGGGGATTGTCGCCACCAACGCCAAGCTTGCCGCGCAGGACAACGATGCCATCGCCTACCTCGGCGACTACGACTCCGAGGCAACAGCCGTGTCTCTGTCCATCACCAACGGCGCCAACATCCTCCAGGTGAGCCCCGGCAGCCCCTACGTCGGGCTGACCTCCTCGATGGACGCCGGTCAGGACGAGCCCGGGCGGTTCTATCCGTCGGGCAAAATCACCTTTGGCCGGCTGCTGCCCGGGGACATCGTCGAGGCCGCCGCCCAGGTGTCACTGATGCGCCGCCTGGGGATACACACTCTCTACACGCTCTCCGACGAAGACCCCTTCGACGTGTCGCTCGTCGGTCTCGTCACCGGCGACGCCGAACAGGCCGGGATCCATGTGACCGGCGGCGAACGGCTGCGGGTCGAATCGGCGGCCGAATTCAACTCCACCACCGAAAAGGTGGCCGCCAGCGGCGCACAGGCCGTCTTCTTCGGCGGCGCCCCGGAACCGGGGACGGTAAGCCTGTGGCACGCGCTTCATCAGAGCCAGGCGCAGCTGTGGCTGCTGGGGTCAGACGCGCTTGGCACTGGAGCCTTTGCCGCGCAGCTGGGATCGGCCGCTGCGCGCACTCTGATCGCCAGCCCCTGGCTCAGCCCCACCGTATACCCAGCTGCCGCTTCGGCGGTGCTGCGCCTGTACGAATCGACCTTCCACGAAACCGCGCACCCATACGCCCTGGCCGGGTATGAGGCCATGGCTGTGGTGCTAGACGCCATTCGCGCCGCCGGACGGCACGGCAACGAGCGCCAGGCGGTGATCGACAAGTTCTTTGCAACGCGCCATCACGCCAGCGTGCTGGGTACGTACTCGGTGCAGCCCAGTGGGGCCACCACGCTGTCGCGCTACGGCGTCGACCGCGTCGTCGGCGGCCGTCTTGCGTTCGATACGAGCTTCCAGGTGCCGCCCGAACCGGCCGGCTCGGAAATCACCGCGGTCCACTCCGGCTGACCGTCGGCCGGGGACGGTCGGTCCACTCCGGCTGACCGTCGGCCTGGGACGGTGTGGGGCCGCCGGGCGGCGCGCGGGGGTGGTGCTCGGGGGCCCGGCGAGGGGCCGAGGATGCCCGGGGACTACCCGGACTCAGCCCAGCGTGTCGGTGAGGGCCTCGTCGAGTTCGGGGTGCTTGAAGTCGTAGCCCAGCACCAGCGCCTTTGCCGGCACCACGCGCGCACCCGTCGTCACAACGGAAGCCATCTCGCCGTAAAGGAGGTTCAGTGCCGGTCCCGGCACCGGAAGCAGCGCCGGCCTGTGCAGCGCCTTGCCCAGCGCGCGCGACAGCTCGGCGTTGGTCACCGGCTGCGGCGCCGTCGCGTTGATCGGGCCCGACCACCGCTCGTCGTCGCAGCACGCAAGCGCAATGCCAATGACATCGTCGCGGTGCACCC
>CAJCIJ010000066.1 GCA_903970315.1 Actinomycetota bacterium | reverse complement strand
CGGCCCCCCGGCGTCCAGGTGAGCGTGCCATCCGTGCCGGCGCGTGGCTCGACCGAGGCCTCATCGCTGAACCAGCGGCTGATCTGCTCCGGTTGGGTGATCACGCCCCAGACCACCTCCGCCGGCGCCTCGATCACTATCTCTCTTTCGATGGGCTCAGCAGACACGCTCGTCCTCCCGGTGGATGTGCAACCGATGGTTGCGACCCTAGCACAAGCAACCGACGGTTGCGTGTAGCTGCAGAGACGGGACCGTATCGCTCGTCACGGCAGTCGAGGCGAGTTTCGTAGGCTCATGATAGGCTTCATGATCATGAAGACGACTAAGATCACGCGTGGCGGTCAGATCTCGATCCCATCGAGCATCCGCCACCGGTGGGGCACGTCGACGCTGGCGCTCGAGGATCTCGGCGATCGGGTCGTGCTCAGACCGGCCCCCGATGACCCGATCGCAGCAGCGCGCGGCGCCCTGGCTGGAGAGCTGTCGATGCGCAGCGACCAGCTGCGCAAAGCGGCCCGGGAGGACGACGCTTTGGCTGAGCAGCGCCGGCACGCCGCCAAGTGAGCGTGCTGCTCGACGCCTTCGCTTTGATCGCGCTGCTTGCAGATGAGCCTGCGGCGGACGAGGTAGAGGCGTTGATCCGCCGTGGCACGGCGGCGATGACCACCGTCAATCTGGCCGAGGCGCTCGACGTGCTTCAGCGCGTTGGCGGCATCTCCGCCGAGCGCCTTGATGAGCTGACGACGCCGCTGGTTGGGGAGCGGATCAAGCTGCTTGCAGTCGGCGAGCGGATCGCGCGCGAAGCCGCCGGCATCCGGGCGCGACGCTACCACCGCACTCGCGCCCCGCTCTCGCTTGCGGACTGCATCCTGCTGGCCGCACCAGGAGAGTCCGACGAGCTGGCCACGGCCGACGGGCCCCTCATCGCAGTTGCCGAAGCCGAGAACGTCCAGGTCAGGGTGCTGCCGCGGTGACCGCCGATGCCAGGCAGCGCCATCCTCGCCGAGGTGTTCTGTGCAATCCGCCTCTAAGGTGCCGGTGATGCCCTCCATAACCGTGCTTGGAACCGGCCGGATGGGCGCGCCGATCGCCCGCAACCTCGCGCGCGCGGGCTTCGACGTGACCGTGTGGAACCGCACGGTGGAGAAGGCGCAAGCTCTCCAGGACGACGGGATCGCGGTTGCGCTCACGCCGGCGCAGGCGGTAGCCGGCGCTGAAGTGCTGGTGACGATGCTCGCCGACGGTCCAAGCACCGAGGAGGCGATGCTCGGCGACACCGGCGGACTTGGCGCTCTGCCCGCCGAGGCCATATGGATTCAGATGGGCACGATTGGGATGGACTGGACTCGGCGCTTGGCTGCCCGCGCCGCGGAGCGCACACTTGCGTTCGTTGACGCACCGGTGTCCGGCAGCGATGGCCCGGCGCGCGACGCGCAGCTTCTGATTCTTGCTTCGGGGGCCGATGAGCTGCGGGAGCGTGTCGAGCCGCTGTTTGCCGCCGTCGGCAGGCGCACTCTCTGGGTTGGGCCCGCGGGTGCCGGCTCGGCGCTGAAGCTGGCGCTGAACTCCTGGCTGGCGGCGATCACCCAGGCGGCCGCAGAGGGCGTGACACTGGCACAGGCCCTGGGCCTTGACCCGCGTGTGTTTACGCACACGCTCGCCGATCTGCCCCTTGGCGCGCCATACGCCGTAGCGAAGGCCAATGCAATGATCGAGCGGCAGTTTGAGCCGGGGTTTGCGCTTGCGCTCGCCCACAAGGACGTTGCCCTGGCCGTCGCCGCGGCGACCGACAAGGGTCTTCAGCTGCCAGTGGCGGCGGTGATCGATGCCGTTTGGGGTGAGGCCATCGCGCACGGCCACGGCGCCCAGGACGTCGCGGCCGCAGTGATGACTGTGGAGCGCGGCGGCGACTGACGGTTGCGTGAGGCGACGATTTCCGTCCTGGCAGCATCGGCCATATGCACCCGGTGATCCGCGAGTTCGACGGGAAGGCGCTTTACGCGGCGCTGGACGCCAAGCGCCAGGATGAAGGGCTCAGCTGGCCGGGCGCCACGACGGCGATTTGGGACATGGCGCGTGCGCTGAATGCGGCCCGCGACGCACGCGGTCTGGCCAACCACCCCATGAGCCCTTCGACGCTGCAGAGCCTGGGCAGACGCGGCGACACCAGCTGCCAGCACGCGCTGTTCTTTCTGCGCTGGCTGGGTCGGACGCCGGAGAGCTTTCTCGCCGGAGCTGACCTTGACGCTGGCGCTCCGCTGCCGGCCTGCGGCCCGGGCCGCAGGCCGCGCTGGGATCTGAAGGCGCTGCACGCCGGGCTGAATCTGGCCCGTACCAGCCGCGGCGTCACGTGGGCGCAAACCGCGCAGGATCTGGGGTGCCGGCCGGGCCAGCTGACCAGCCTGAAGACAGCACGCTTTGCGACAGGCATGAGTCTGGCGATGCGCATCACCCAGTGGGTCGGTCACCCGGCTGCAGACTTCATCTACCTGGCGCGCTGGTGACGCGCCTGGGTCAGACCGCTAAGGTGTATCACCCGCGATACACTCAGCTGGTGAGCCAGGTGAGCATCCGGGACCTGCGAAACCACGGTGGGGAGGTCGTCGAGCGCGCAGAACGCGGTGAGCAGATCACCATCACGCGTTCGGGGCGAGCAGTGGCCGAGTTAACGGCGCTACCGTCGAAGCCGTTGAGCGCGCGGGCGCTTCTGACACGATGGAGCCGGGTGCCCGCGGTCGATCCAGAGGCTCTCCGAGCTGACGTCGACAGGGCGCTCGATTGGCGGCTGTGACCCCGGTCTTGCCGCCGGTCGGTGCGGCGCCGCGTAACCGCGGCGTTCTGGATACTTCAACCGTCATTCTGCTGTCGCGCCTGGCTGACGCCAGCGTCCTTCCCGAGGAGCCGCTGATCACGGCAGTCACCTTGGCCGAGCTATCCGTGGGCCCACTCGTGGCCAGCACCGATGCCGAGCGCACGGCCCGCCAAGCGAACCTTCAGCAGGCCGAGGCGGATTTCCAGCCGCTGCCGTTTGATGCAGCTGCCGCCAGGGCGTTCGGCGCGGTGGCAGCCTCGTTGCGGCGCTCAGGGCGAAAGGCGAACGCCCGGGCGTACGATGCGATGATCGCCGCCACCGCCGTCGCCAACGGCCTGCCGGTCTACACGTGCAATCCCACCGACTTCAGCGGTATCGATGGGGTGGAGGTCGTGGCGGTACCCCTGCCGGCGCTCGATTAGAGCCCGGGCACCAGCAGGCCGCCCGCCTCAGCCGGCCAGCGTGCGGTTGAAGCGCCGCAGCGCGAGCGTCACGCAGACCACGAGGATCAACCCGCTCCAGATTGCCATTGCGATCTGGGGATGTTCAAGCTGCCAGGAGCCGTGGGAGGGGTAGCCCTGCGTGAGATTCCGTACCGAGGCCACCAGCGCCGAGATCGGGTCCCAGTCGGCGATCGCCCTGGGCACGGCGTCAAGGCCGGCGATGGGCACGAACGTGCCCGCCATGAACGTGAGCGGCAGAATCACGATGAAGCCCATGCCCTGCATGGCCTCCGGCGAGCGCACCAGCATTCCGAAGTAGACGCCGGTCCAGCTGAAAGCGAGCATTGCCAGCGCCATGAGTGCCACCAGCTCGAAGCCGTGCCCCACGGTCAGGTGTGGGTTCCAACCGAGCGCGAGTCCCACCACGACCGTTATCAACAGGCCCAGCAGCGCCTCGCAGAACTGACTCATGACCTGTGCGCTGACGATCGAAAGGCGGCTGATTGGCAGCGACCGGAAGCGATCGATCACCCCCTCGTGCATGTCCGTGGACGTCGCCACGCCCGCGCCGATGACCCCGAAGGCCAGCGACTGGGCGATGATCCCGGGGAAGAGGTAGTCCTTGTAGTCGATTCCCTGCACGTGGATCGCGGAGCCGAACACGTAGAGGAACAGCAGGATGAAGATGATCGGCTGGATCGTCACGTCCAGGAGTCGCTCGGGCTCGCGTGGGATCGAGCGCAGGCTTCGCACGGTCAGCAGCGCGGTGTCGCGCAGGTACCCGCGCAGGAAGTGTCCACGCGCCTGCCCTGTGGCTGTGGGAGCGCTCATGCTCGCCCGCTCTCGGCGGTCGGGCTTCCCGAGGCGCCGTCGTCTGACGCTGCCACGTCGGACTGCTCGTCGGCCACGCTGCGGCCGGTGAGCGCCAGGAAGACATCGTCGAGCGTTGGACGGCGAAGCGCGATCTCATCCACAGCGATCCCGCTGTCGCGCACCGCCGCGGCGACAAGTGCGAGGTCGGCAGCCTCGCCTGGGGCCGGCACCGAGACCGTGCGCTGCTCGCGATCCACGGTGGTGGTGAACTGGCCGTCCAGCAAGGCCGCCAGGCTTTCGAGTGCGGCGGCGTCGCCGGCAACCACATCGACGCGCTGCTCGCCAATCTGGGCCTTCAGTTCTGTGGGGGTGCCGGCAGCGATCTCGCGCCCGTGGTCGATAAGCACGATCGTGTCGGCGAGCGCGTCTGCCTCTTC
>CAJCIJ010000065.1 GCA_903970315.1 Actinomycetota bacterium | reverse complement strand
TCGGTTGGCGCTGTTGGACAGGACTGCGACTGCCAGCAGAAAGGCTGCCGCGGCCAGGCCCGAACCGAGCAGAACGGCGTGGCTGAACCCGTGGGTCAAGGCCACCCGCTCCGGCGCGCGGTGCGCCAAAGCATGGGCCGTCGCCGACGTCGATACGGTCGTCAGGATCGCCAGTCCGATCGCCTCGCCGACCTGCAGCGTGGTGTTGTACAGCCCCGAGGCGACCCCGGCATCCTTGGGGTCGACCCCCGTCACGGCGGCGACGGTGACACCGACAAACGCCAGGCCCAGGCCCAGTCCCA
Organism: Actinomycetota bacterium; assembly: GCA_903970315.1. Classification (GTDB taxonomy): domain Bacteria; phylum Actinomycetota; class Thermoleophilia; order Solirubrobacterales; family Solirubrobacteraceae; genus Palsa-744. The sequence goes on along the minus strand of CAJCIJ010000065.1, from coordinate 8,216 downwards.
TCACGATGATCGGACCCAGCACGTCAGACGCATACGAGCCATAGGGAGTGATGTAGTGAAACCAGAACATGCCTGCCGCGAACACGCCCAGCCCGGCTGCCAGCACGGGTTTCGGGCCAAAACGTGAGATCCACTTCGACGACAGGGTGGCCATGGTGATCAGCGCAGCGTTCAGCGGAAGCGAGGCCACGCCGGCCCTCAGTGCGCTGTAGCCATGTACCTCTTGGAGGTAAAGCGCCAAGTAGAACCAGACAGCGAGCGCGGCCATCCCAAAGGCCAGCGCCACGATGTTGGCGCCGCTGATGGTCCGGGAGCGAAACAGCGAGAAGCGGATCAGCGGGTTGCGGCTGCGCAGCTCAACCGCCACGAAGGCTGCGAGCAACAGCGCGCCGGCGGCCAGCGACACATCGGCCTGGCTGGAAGCCCAGCCATGATTGCCGGCCTGGACGAAGCCATAGATCAGCGCGCCAATCCCAGCCACGACCGCGGTGGCACCGGTGACATCAAACGTTCCACCGGCCTGCTCGCCGCTTGACTCCGGCAGCAGCCGGGGCGTGAGCACCAGCGCGGCCACGACCACGGGAAGGTTGACAAAGAACACCCATTCCCAACCCAGCCCCGTGGTCAGTGCACCGCCGAAGATTAGACCTGCCGCGCCACCGGTCCCGCTGATGGCACCCCAGATCCCCATGGCCTTGTTGCGCTCCTGGCCCTCCTTGAAGATCACCGTGACCAGACTCAGGGCGGCCGGTGCGACGAGCGCGGCACCGGCGCCCTGCGCCAGGCGGGCGGCGACGAGCACCCCGAACGACGGAGAGAGCCCAGCGGCCAGAGACGAGAGCCCAAAGACCAGGGTCCCGCTGAAGAACAGCCTCCGCCGCCCCAGCCGGTCGGCGAGCCGGCCGCCCAACAGCAGCAGCCCGCCGAAGGTCAGCAGATACCCGTTGACCACCCAACCGAGCGTGCTCACGGTCTCCACGTGGAAGTGTCGCTGGACCGACGGCAGCGCCACCTGGACGATCGACGCATCCAGGATCAGCATGAACTGAACTGACGCCAGCAGCGCCAGCGCCAAACCCTTACGCAAAACCCTGTCGCCCTGAGACATCGAACGTCCCCTCTGTCGTAGCTTGATACGAACGAAACCGCGCCGTTCACTCTAGCACGTTCCGAACGATACGGTATCGTTTGCCACAGTCGCGGTCCAGGTTCGACGCGGGGACTCCCACAAACCCGAGCTGCGCCCAATCTTCAGGCACCGGTCAGCCCCGCATCGAGTCCCCCGCGGACTTCAATGCCTCACCACCCGGGTGGCCCCGAGCGGGCGCTCTGGCTACCGAGAGTCGAGGAACGCGAGGACCGCCAGGACACGCCTGTGATCGTCGCTGGCGTCCCACAGGTTCAGCTTCTGCAGGATGCTGTGAACGTGCTTCTCGACCGTGCCCTCGGTCACCACGAGCAGGCGCGCGATGCCCGCATTGGAGCGTCCCTCGGCCATCAGCGAGAGAACCTCGCGCTCGCGCGCCGTCAGCTCCTGGAGCGGGTCGTTGACACGGCGGGCGGCAACAAGCTCGGCGACGACCGCCGGATCGACGACGGACCCGCCGCCCACGATCCGGCCGAGCGTCTGGATGAAGTCCTCGATATCGGTGACACGACTCTTGAGCAGGTAGCCGCGCCTGGAACCGCCGGCCACGAGGTCCATTGCGTGCTCGACCTCGACGTGAGCCGAGAGGATCAGCAGCGCTGTCTCCGGCAGCTCCTCCTGGATCTGCCGGGCCGCATCCAGGCCCTCCGTGGTGTGCGACGGGGGCATCCTGATGTCTGCGATCACCAGGTCGGGTCGGTGCAGGCGAGCGAGCTCGATCAGCTCAGGCCCGTCGGCGGCCTGCCCCGCAACCTCATAACCGAAGCGCTCCAGCAGGCTGGCTATACCCTCGCGCAGGAGGACGTCGTCGTCGGCCACCACCACCCGCAGCGGGTTCTCGGTCACCCGGCCATTATGCGCCAGACCCGCGGCCGCGGTCGGTACGGTGTCGCGCATGGACTTGCAGCGGCGCATCGTCGAGCGGACCGGTGAGTTCCTGCTGTTCGCGGTGACGCCACCCCGGCTGGCGACGGGACCCGAGCAGAGCAGGCAGATCGCCGAGTTGACCATCGAGCGACTGCAGCCATTGGGCATCGACGGCCTCGTCCTCTACGACATCGACGACGAGAGCGACCGCAATGCCAGCGAGCGCCCCTTTCCGTTTCTGCCCACGACGGACCCGGCGGAGTACCTCGCTCGCGACCTCGCCGCCCTGAACGTGCCCGCCGTTGTCTACCGCGCCGTCGGCAAGTACGCAGAGCATGACCTGGCCTCGTGGCTGGGCGAGCAAGATCCGTCCCGAGTCCTATCTGTCTTCGTCGGTGCTTCCTCGCGCGAGAAGTCGGTCGCCACCTCGCTCCGCCGGGCCTACGAACTCCGGACCGAGGTCCGCCCGGACGTGCTCCTCGGCGGGGTCGCGATCCCGGAGCGGCACTCACGCGGCGGCGCCGAGCACCTGCGTCTGCTCGCCAAACAGACCGAGGGCTGCTCGTTCTTTGTTACCCAGATCGTTTACGACGCCAACGCTGCAAAGGGCCTGGCGTCCGACTATCACTATGAGTGCGTCGCCCGGGGCCTGGAGCCGGTGCCGATCGTGTTCACGTTCTCGGTCTGCGGCTCGGTAAAGACGTTGGACTTCCTGCAGTGGCTTGGTGTCGACGTGCCGCGCTGGATCGAGAACGAGCTGCGACACGCCGACGACACCCTCGACGCGTCCTACGATCAAGCCCTTGCGACGGCGCTGGATCTGATCGCTTTCTGCCGGCGCATTGGGGTTCCGTTCGGGCTCAACGTCGAGAGCGTCTCGATTCGCGGAGTTGAGATCGCCGCCTGCGTGCGGCTCGCTGCCCGGCTACGAGCAGAGCTGCGGCCTTAGCGCCGGAGTGCCAAACCGTCGTGGCGGCCGGCCGTCAGCCGCGTTAGCGACCTACGTAGGCAGGACAACTGCGCGGGGATGGTGGCTAATGCAAGACCGGGCTGTGACCGCTCAGGCGGGATCTGCCGCCGGCGCGGACTCGTCCTGTTGCAGACCTGCGTGCAGTCGCGCCACAGCAACGATTGCGGCGGCTGCCATGATCGCCGCCATCACGTAGAGCACCGAGCGCGTGGCGTAGGCGAAGTCCAGGCGCACGAAGTGGGGGATTGAGGCAGTGCTACCGCTTCCCCCACGCGACTGGGCGATTCGGGACGCCTCGGCGTGAGCGCCGGCGCTGGACACGCCCCCTGCGATCAGCGAGGTCACGATCCGCGCGCGCATCTGTGACACAAGAATCGTGCCCAGAACCGCAAGTCCCAGGCTCGAGGCGTAGTTTCGGACTGTCTGTGTGATGCCTGTCGCCTCGCCGTAGGAGAGCCTTGAGGCGCGGTTGATGGCGTCGGTGTTGGCGGGACCGAGCATCAGTCCCATCCCCGCGCCCGTGAGGATGATGTAGGTCTGCTGGGAGCTGAAGCTTAGGTCCGTGACCTTGCCTGCCCACAGCCAGAAACCCACCGCAGCAAGGGCACAGCCGAGCACCACGGGACGCTTGGCGCCGCCCCTGTCGAGCATGCGGCCACCGATCTGCGCTGCGATCACGAACCCGATGAAGAAGTACAGGATGTAGAGGCCGGCCTCGGAGGGCGACTTGCCCAGGGCGATCTGCGCGTACTCGCTGGCGAAGAAAAACACAGGCACGAACGCGAGCATGGCGATGCCAAGCACCACGTTCTGGTCTAGGAAAGCGCGAACTCGGAAGATCCCCATGGCGATCAGTGGCGAGGAGGTGCGCAGCTCTACGAAGTAGAACACGACGAGGATGGCCGCGCCGGCGGCAATGCAAGCTCCCGTGGCCGGGTCACTCCAGCCCCATATCGCCGACTGCTGAAAGCCGAAGACGCTGAGGGCGACGCCGGCGACGATCAGCGACAACCCCCGGTAGTCCATGCGCGCCGGTCGGTGATCGGTCACCGGCTTGGAAACCACGATCAGAACGAGTGCGATGATCGCAACGGGGATGTTCACCCAGAAGATTGCGCGCCACGTCCACTGAGTGAGATAGCCGCCAAGGATCGGTCCAACCGCGGTAAGCCCGCCGGCGATGCCGAAGAACAGCGCCAGCGCGCGGCCGCGTTCGCGCAGCGCAAACGTCTGCACCACGATCGCCAGCGCTGCAGGAAACATGATCGCTCCGCCGGCCCCCTGGATTACGCGAAACGTCACGATCCAGGCCTCGGCCACGCCGCCCTTGGGTGTCAGGCCGCACATCGCCGATGCCGCCGCAAACACGATCACCCCGAACGTCACCATCCTTCGATGGCCGATCGTGTCGGCGAGCCTGCCGCCGTATGCAAAGAGCGCCGCCAAAGCCAGCAGATACGCGTTGACGGCCCACTGCACGCCAGTGCTCGTGAGGCCCAGCTCGTGCTGTATTTCAGGCGCCGCGATCGACACGATCGTCTGGTCGATGAACGTCATCGCGACCGCGAAGATCATCGCGGCGAGGATCAGGTTCCTGGGCCGCCCTGCGGTCGGCGCTGTGCTGGTCATGGTCGGCCTCCGGCGTTGCGTGGCGTGCGAGCGAAGCATGATAGCGTTGCCACGGCCCGGCGTTCAGCGGTCAGCTTTCGCGCGGCGGTGCGCTGGATGAGCTGTTGCGCGTCGGCGATAGATCAGCGCCGCGCCGTGGCGCGTCGTCGGCGCCGTACCCCTCAATCCACCGGGTCGCTCCGGTTGGTGACGGATAGATGTCGGCAAGCACTGCATCGGTCATCCCGAACCGCACTCCTGCGCGCAGCATCCGTCGGGCCAAAAACCAGTCGCCAGGGAGCGTGAGGTCGGCGGCGTAAAGCTCGCGCTCGAAGAACCGCAGTCCCCCGTGGTACATCGCCGCTGCCCAGGTGAACTTGCCCAGCTGTGGCGGAAACGTTCCCACTGGGTCTGACGAGTAGTCGGCGCCATGAAATTGCGTGCGACCGTAGGCGGCCTCCAGCCGCTGCTCGCGCGCGAAGGCCAGCAGACGCTCAACGCAGTCGGGCCGCATGAAGTCGTCGTCGTCGAAGCACATCACCCACTGTCCAGTCGCGATCCTCATGGCCTCGTTGCGGGCCATCGTGCAGCCCACCAGCCAGTGGCGCCAAGGGTCGTCGGTGAAGCGGATCTTTTGTGTGAGGTTTCGGTAGACCAGGCGCTGATCGCCGATCGCGGCGACGGCCTCGGCAGTGGCGTCGTCGGCATGATCGCCGACCACGATCACCTCCAGCTCTGTGTACGTCTGGGCGAGGATTGACGGCAACGAGCGGGTGGACAGCAGCTCCGCACGGTCGCGGGTGGCCACCGTCACGGTCACCAGTGGCCGCTTCTGCTGCCACGGCGTCTCGTACTCCGGGTGGGCGCGCAGACTCGTCAGCTGCCGCCGGTTGGCCGACTCCTCCGAGACGACCGCTCGCAACGCTCCCCGGATCTCGCCTGCCAGCAGCTCCTCGGTGGACGTAGTCACGCCGAGCAGCTGGTCGCTGCGCGCCTGAAGGCCCGCCAGCTCACCCGCCGCCTGGGCGAGAAGCTCCTCGGTGTGGACAAGGCGCGACTGCACCTCCGCCAGTCGGGCGTCGAGTTGGCCCAGGGCGCGATACGGGCCGCGGATGCGCTGGGCGATGGCGCCGGCTAGCCGTCTGCCGGTGGTCATCTCGTTCCCACCGACATCGGTCGCGCCGGGACTCCCTGCACCCGGGTTCCATCGGCGACGTCGCTGAGCACGACCGCACCTGCGGCCACCACTGCGTTGCTGCCGACGCGAACGCCGTTGACGATCGTGGCTCCCATCCCGATAAAGGCGGACTCGCCGATCGTGGTGTTGCCGCCAACGTTGGCTCCCGGGTTCACGGTGGCAAACGGCCCGATTTCGACGTGGTGGCCGATCAGAACACCCCGGGAGAGGATCGCTTGCTCGGCAATCGCGGTGGCCGCCCCCACGACGGCACCTGGTCCGATCGTCACGCCTGGCCCCAGACGTACGTCAGATGCCAGCGACGCAGCCGGATGTACCAGGGTGAAGGCGGGCCAGCCGCCCAGCGCGAGTCGGTCCCAGGCCGCACGCCGATCGCCACCCATGCCCAGGATGGCCGCGGCGCCCGGGCACGATGCACTGAGCGAAACGACGGGACAGCCCAGTCGTGTCGAGCCCACGCGTGCGTCGTCGCACATCTCCACCAGACCCACCAACTCCAGGCCGGCAGCGCGTGCCCAGTCGGCGACCTCTGCCGCAAAGGAACCAGTCCCGGCGATGAATACTGGCACCTTTGAGCCTGCCGGAACTCGCGGCGCCGTGGTCGGGCGCACGTTGTTGTCGGCTGACTGAACTTCCATCACAGACACCCAAACGTATCGCCCTCTAGAGTGAATGGCCGTGGGCGGCCATGGGACAGACATTCTCCCAAGCTGGCTTGCGATCCTCTGGACACTGGTCTTTATCTTGATCCTGGCGGCCCATGGCAGGCACGTGCTCGAGAGTCAGGGACAGCGTCGCTATTGGCATTTCGGCCACGTCCTCATGGCTGTTGGCATGGCCTTCATGTTCGCGCCGCAGTCCATCGACCACTTCAACATCCCCGCAGGCTTTTGGTCGTTGGCGTTCGCCAACGCCGCCATTGCCATCGTTCTGTGGGTGATCGTCGGCGCATTTGCCGGTCGTGGGACCAACCCGCTGTGGCTGCTGATGGCGGTGGACCTCGGTGCCATGGCCTACATGTGGTCCCCCAGCGGCTTTCAGGCCGGCATCACCTGGCCGCTGGTGGCCTACTTTGCCTGCCAAGCGGTGCTTTGGGGCACCAACAGGATGCGCGCGTTTGACGAACGCACAGTCTTTGGGGGGGCGGTGGCGGTCACTGCCGACGGTGCACTGGTGGCGACCGTCGCCGAGCCGCTCATCTGTTACAAGGATCTGCGGGTCTCGATGGCGACCATGACGCTGGGGATGGCCTACATGTTCGCCGCCATGCAGCTGTTGATGCAGTGATGCGGCGGCAGCTGACCGGCGTCCCGCGGCGAGTTCCCACCGGCCTTCTGAGTCGGCGGCCGCCCGGCCGCCCGTGGCTGAGCACCCGCGGCGTTCAGATTGCGCTCGGCGCTGCGTGGCTGATGGACGGGGTGTTCCAGCTCAAGGGGTTCATGTTCACCCACGGCGTTGTCACGCAGGTGTTCCTCCCGGCGGCGCATGGGCAGCCCTCCTTTATCGGTGCCCCGATGCGCACCGTGGACGATTTCTACGGCCGCGACCTGACCCTCTGGAACAGCCTGGCGGCCGAGATCCAGATCGTGATCGGGCTCGGCCTGATCTGTAGCGAGCGACTTGTCAAGCCGGCGCTGGCGGTGTCGTTTGCATGGGCCCCTTTGGTGTGGTGGTTCGGTGAGGGGTTTGGCGGGCTGACCTCAAACACGCTCCCCTCCCCGCTCATGGGTGCCCCTGGGGCGGTGATCCTGTACGCCATCATCGGGCTGCTCGTCTGGCCCACGGAGCGGCTCCGGGGCAAATCGCCGGTGGCGCTGGGGCGCGTGGGCGACCGTGGCGGCCTGTGTTTCTGGTCGGGCCTTTGGGTCGCCTCGGCGGCCCTGTGGCTTGCCAACGTCAACCGGGCAGGCGAAGCCACACATCGGATGATCTCCGCCATGGCCGCCGCCTCGCCCCATTGGCTGGCCGGCATCCAGGACTCGCTGGCCAGGCAGACGATCGGACACGGCACCACGATCGCCGTTGGGCTCGCGGCTGTCTCTCTGGCGATTGCGATCGCCGCGTGGACTCCGCTGCGCTGGCCCGCTCTGGCGCTCGGGATCGCGCTCGCGCTCGCCTACTGGCTCTACGGGCAGGACCTCGGCGGTCCCTTCTGGGCCAAAACAGCGACCGACTTCAACGCGGGACCGCTCTTTGTCCTGCTCGCGATCGCACTGTTGCCAGTCGCCCAAGGCACACCGGCCGGCAGCGACGGTGGGGATAGGATGCGCCAAGACGGATCGCGCGTTGCCGGTCTGCACCCATCTCTCGGAGGCCGCACATGAACACTCTGCGCTGGAAGTCACCCGCTCTACTCGGCCTGCTTGTGGCGACCGCTTTGGTCGTCGCCGCCTGCGGAAGCAGCAGTAGCGGCAGCTCCGGCAGCA
>CAJCIJ010000064.1 GCA_903970315.1 Actinomycetota bacterium | reverse complement strand
GACCGTATGCGAGCGAAGCCGGAATGATCAGCTCGCGCCGCCCGTAGAGGCGCATGCCGGCGATGCCCTGTTCCCACCCCGCGATGACGTGGCCTTCGCCCAGGGTGAAAAGCAACGGTTCGTGGCGCGACCAGGATGCTTCGAATTTCTGGTGCGACTTGAAAAGCACGCCCACATAGTTGACCGACACATGGTCGCCGGGCTTTGCGACGGGGCCGGTGCCCTTGATGATTTCCTCGATCTCCAGGTGGCTGGGGGCTGGACCCGATGGCACCGTCACCTTGGGTTCGTGGAAGAGTGGGGTGGCAGCCTTGGTCGGCGGAGGGTGATTTGCGTCGTTCACGACGGACGTGTGGCTCGCCACGCTCGATGACTGCGAAGCCGTCGAGCTTGAGCCGCTGGAGCTCGATCCGCAGCCCGCCGCAAGCACGGCGACCGCCGCTCCGACGAGGCCGAGCCGAAGCCAGGTGGGGGTGGTGTTGCTGCGCATGGACCGTGCAGACTAACAGCGCGTATAGATCAGCCACGAGCGGTTGCCCCCACTGCGCACAAAGCCCGGCGGCACCGGCCGTACGGTGCCCCGCCCAGGTTCGTGGGTGTCAAGGATGTAGTCGTGGAGGACTTCTGCGTTGGCCGCCTGGACGTAGGTGCCCCGCGAGATCGGCTGCACGGCTGCGCTGACGACCCTCCCCGGGGCGACCTTCAGCCACAGGGCGAGCAGCGGGATGGGCGCGTGGTTGGGGACACCCACCGGACCGCATCGTGGCTGGATCGCGCCGGCCGTGGTCAACGCCACAAGGTCGTTCTGTATCCGTTGCTGGCGCGAGAGGTTGTTCAGCTGGCGGTGGACACCGCGGTACTGGCCTGGGATCGATGCCGCCAGGGCGAGGAGCACCGCTACGCCCGCCGCACCCCAGGTCCGCCTACGCCTGTGGGTAGCCGGGAGCGACAGCCAGCCGAACGCGCCGGCGCCACAGAAGACGCACAGGATCGCCGAGGCCAGGAACGCGTAGCGTTCATCGATTGGCAGTCCGACGCTTGCGAGCAGGGCGAACACGAGTACGGCAACGACACCGACGACCACGCCGGTCCGTGCGCGCGCGGTCAGCCAGGCAAGCGACATAACCCCGCCAACCGCCGCCGCGGCGAGCCCCACGGCGCCCATGACCTCGCCGATGCGGCGTGGTATGTACTCCGGCACGTTGGCGATTCCCGTGACGCGGTGCAGGGTTTCGGCGGTCTGCTTTGTGTGTGTCAGCGACCACGCAGGGTTACCCGTGATCGCCAGGTCGCTTGCAATCCACGCCATCGGGCCTGCGGCCCCGACCAGCGCCAGCGCACCGAGCTGGCGGGGCGTCAGCGCGTCCGCCGCCTCCGGCGCTCCGCCATCACGGACGGGCCCCGCCCTGCTGGCCATGGTGTTCGGATCACTTTTCAGCCGGCGCAGCCGACGCGCGCGGGCGTCCCACGCGATCCGCCCGTGGGCTGCGAGGTAAAGCCAGTACAGGCCCGAGAACACCCACGCTTCGGGCCGCAGCAGCCCCGCCAGGGCCAGCAGCGCGAGCACGGGAGCGCCGGCGCGCGGGCGCCGGCTCTCCAGCAGCGTGGCGCCCAGCATCAACGCCACGAACGGGATGTCGATGTAGGCGCGCGAGCCGTAGGAGAGGACGGGGGTGCGCGTGAGGAACACCAGCGCCGCCACGGCTCCGGCGGGCCGGTTGAACCAGCGGCTTGCCAACCGGTAGACCAGGTAGCCGCACACCGACAGTGCAAGGTAGGCAAGCCAGACCGTGACATCGGTTGCGGTTGCGGGCCCCAGCGGGCCGAGCGGGACCCCCACGGCCTCCATCAGTGGATGCGGGGTGGGGGCGATGGGGATCGCGTACTGCGGGTCCTCCCCGCGCGACAGCTGTTGCCCCCAGACGAGCGCGTACAGAGTGTCGTAGTTGGCAAAGCCAACCCCCGTGATCACGCGTAACAGGACCGCTCCGGCCGCCAACGCGATTCCCGTGCGGATGCGCGCGCCACCGCGCAAAGCCAATTCCGCAGGGGCGTTCACGGCCTAGAAGCTACCGGCCGGCAGGCGCGGTGTGGCGCATGGCGGCCGCGGCTAGACTCACCTTCCCCGGTGTCCAGCCACCCACAGCCAGAGTTCGAGCAGCTAGCGCCTGGAGCCTCCGAACTGCGGTTGGAGGCCTCCGGGGCCGTGGCCCAGTCCGACGCCCCCGTTCGCCACGACGACCAGGTCTCGCTCTATCGCCGACACCGGCCGGGCACCTTCGCCGAGGTGGTCGGCCAGGAACAGGTGGTGCGAACTCTGCACAACGCCGTGCTGGGAGGCAAGGTCCATCACGCCTACCTGTTCGTGGGATCGCGCGGGACGGGAAAGACCTCGATGGCCAAGATCCTTGCGGCGTGTCTGAACTGTGTAAACGGCCCCACCACCGAGCCGTGCGGGGTCTGCGACTCGTGTCGCGCAATCGCTGCAGCGACCTCGTTGGACGTGATCGAGATGGATGCTGCGTCCAACAATTCGGTCGATGACATCCGTGAGCTGCGCGACCGCATCGCCTTTGCGCCGGTGTCCGGGCGGCACAAGGTCTACATCCTCGACGAGGCCCACATGCTCACGCATGCCGCATGGAATGCCTTTCTGAAGACCCTGGAGGAGCCCCCCGCGAACACCGTGTTCGTGCTCGCCACCACGGAGGCCCAGAAGGTGCCGGCGACCGTGATCGACCGCTGCCACCGCTTTGACTTCCACAGGCCCAGCACCGATCAGATCTCAAGCGTTGTTTCGCGCGTGGCGGCAGTCGAGCAGATCCACGTGCCGCCCGAGGCGGTGGCAGCGATCGCGCGGTCGGCCACGGGTAGCTTCCGCGATGCCCTGGGGACGTTGGAGCAGCTGGTCACCTACAGCGGCCCCCAGATTGCGCTCGACGATGTTCTGGCGGTGCTGGGTCTCGTCGACGGCGAGGTTGTCGAGGGTGTGATCGACGCTGTGGCGGGGGGCGACGGCGCGGCGGCGTTGCGTGCGATCGGCCGGTGCGCCGAGGAGGGCCGCGACGCCGGC
>CAJCIJ010000063.1 GCA_903970315.1 Actinomycetota bacterium | reverse complement strand
GCTCAGCCTGTCGAAGGGCATCGTGCATCCCTATTACGTCTCGGGGCTCGCCCCCGGCGCAGCCGCACTGGTGGGCACGGGCACGGCCCTGTTGAGCGAATTCGCGCGGCGGCGGCCGCCCGACCCGCGTGTGCTGCTGCTTCCGCTGGCCGTGGCCGCCACGGTCATCGCCCAGGTCACGATCATTCACCGCGAGCACTACATGCTCTGGCTTGTCCCGGTCCTGATCGCCGGAGCGGCTGTGGGCACCGTTGCAACGGTGGCGGTGCGAAGGACGGCTCCCTACGCACTGGCACTGACCGTGGGCCTACTGCTGGTCGGGCCGGCACGGTACTCGGCCACCACGTGGCTTGCCCCGGTCGAGGGGACGTTCGCCGCGGCAGGGCCGAAACAGGCGACCGGGGCGGGTGGCTACGGCATCGAGGGACGCGATCTGCGCGTCGATGAGCACCTCGTCCGCTACGTGAACGGTCACGACCCCGGCCGCCGCTGGGACGTCCTGGCCGTGGCCTCGAACACGGCCGCACCGATGATCCTGCTCGGTGCGGACGCCGGCGCGCTGGCCGGCTACAGCGGCACGGACCCCGCGCTCAGCGGTGCCGGCCTCGCCCGCCTCGTGGCGCGCAGGGAAGCGCGTTACGTGGTGCTCGGCGGCGATTACTCCACGCGCGGCGGCAACGGCGCCACACTCGCCGTGCTGCGCGCCTGCCGGGAAGTGCCCTGGCAGATCTGGGGTGGGACGGCGCCCTTCTTCGAGAGCCTCGTGCTGTTTGACTGCGCCGGGCGCGAACGCAAGCTCGAGGGCTCCTGAGCTAAGCGCGCCGTCAGCCCGCGACGGACAGCTCGCGGTGAAACGCGCGGGCGAACAGCTCGCTCTCACGGGCGGCCGCCCAGCGCGGAACGGCGGACTCCCCCTCGGCGTCCAGATGCAGCTCGACGTGTCCGTCTGACATCGAGATGCTCGTGCCCCGGACGAGTTGGTCGCGCGAGCGCTCGAGGTCCTCGGCCAGGCGCAGCAGCGCGGCGCACCGGTCCAGCCGCTCCGCGTCGCCCTCGCCGAAGAGCGCTGCCAGCGGGCCCGGCTGAGGCGTGCCCTTGCGGTGGTAGCGCGCAGCCTGGGCGATGATCGCCACCTCGACCGGTGAGAACCCTGGCAGCCCTCCGTTGAGGATCAGGTAGCGCGAGTGCCGGTGGTGGTCGTCGTAGTCGACGGACATGCCGACGTCGTGCAGCATGCTCGCCGCCCACAACAGCTCGCGCTCGCGCGGGTCGCCCGGGTGCAGGCCCAGCTGGGCGAGCTCATCGAACATCCCCAGCGCGAGCGCAGCCACGTGACGCGTGTGGGCGGGGTCGACGTGGTACTGGGCCGCCAGGTTGGTGACACTCGCGCGGCGGACATCCTCGAACAGCTCAAGTGGACGATCGGCGAGCAGGCGCTCGAAGAACACCCCCTCGCGCAGCCCGGCCTCGGTCGTCTCGATGCCATCGAAGCCGCCGGTCTCGAGCACGACCTGCACGACGATCGCGCCGGCGAGGATCAGGTCCGCACGAGCGGGCTTGATGCCGGGCACGTTCGCGCGCTCCGAGGCCGGCAGGGCGGCCAGGCGCGTGACGAGCTGCTCGAGCGCCTCCCGCTCGATCACCATGCCCTGGACCCCGTTGCTTGGCAGCCCGGCGGCGCGCTGGGCCGCTGCGGCGAGGTTGCGCATGGTTCCGCCGATGCCGACCAGACGCCCACCGTGGCCGACCGCGCCGTCGGCCAGCCAGGAGGCATCGGCTATCTGCGCCGCGACATGCTCGCGCAGCTCTTCGAGCTGCCTGCGCTTGGCCGGTCCGTTGGGCGGCAGAAAGCGCTCGGTCATGCGCACCGACCCGAGTGGCCAGGAGGCAGACTCCCGCTCGATCCGCTCGGTAACGCGCACGAGCTGGAGCGAGCCGCCGCCGAGGTCGAGCACGCAGCCCTCGCTGAGCGTCGTCGAGTTGACGGCCGCGAGATACCCGTAGCGGGCCTCGGCGGCGCGGCTGAGCACGCGGATCGCGAGGCCCGTGTGGCCGCTGGCGCGGGCGAGAAAGCTGTCAGCGTTGCCGGCGTCGCGGATCGCGCTGGTGGCGACAGCGTCGATCGAATTCCCCTCGAGGCCGCTCGCGCTGCAGAAGTGCGCAAACACCTCCAGGGTCGCGAGCGCCCGCTCCATCGGTGCCTCCCCGAGCATCCCCGTTGCCGCCAGCCCCTGGCCGATGCGCACCGGCTCATAGATCTCATCCGTGCGCCGCCACCATCCCTCGCCGGCCATGAACACGACCAGCCGGAAGGAGTTTGAGCCCAGATCCATAACCGCCAACCGCTCGTTCGGCTTCATGATCTGAGCGTATTCACCGCAGCGGCGGGCGCTCACGCGATCACCGCCGCGCCGGACGCTCGATCGATCACCGCGGTGCGACCTGCGTAGTTGCCACGGACGGATCTTCGTCCGTCCCAGCCCACCGAACCCTCAAGTAGCCGTTGAGGGGCGCCGAAGGGGATCGCGTGACACGCCTGGCCGAGCTCATACATCACCGGATTGCGCTGCTGGTCGCGACGCTGGCCGCCACCGACGTGGCGTACCGCCTGCTCCTGCGGGCGCCGTTGCGCCGCTCGCTGGGGATCGAGGTCAACCAGGCCGGGGGCCGAAACCGATGGAGTGCCACCCGCGTTCCGCCCCGGCCCCAGCGCCGCTCTCTCTAGACAGTATGGGTGGCGGCGTCCTCGCCGGGCTCCTGAGCTGAAATCGTCGACGCTCCCGCGCATCGTATGGCGCGGGCTGGTTACCGCATCGATGG
>CAJCIJ010000062.1 GCA_903970315.1 Actinomycetota bacterium | reverse complement strand
GACAAGGTCGCCGCCGCGACCCTGTGCGAGCAGGTCCATCAGCCGATCGTCGAGCTGATGCGCCGGCGCGGGACCCCCTTCCATGGCGTGCTCTACGCCGGGCTCATGCTCACCGACGCAGGTCCGCGCGTGCTTGAGTTCAACACCCGCTTCGGGGACCCCGAGGCCCAGGCGATCCTTCCGCGCTTGAACTCCGACCTGGTCGAGCTGATGCTCGCGTCCACACGGCCAGGGGGGTTGGCCGGCATGACCCTTGCCTGGGCGCCGGAGTGGGCCGTCACGGTCGTGCTGGCCAGTGCCGGTTACCCGGATTCGCCGTCAACGGGGGCGGTCATCAGCGGTCTCGGCGAGGTCCCGAACGGCGTGGAGGTGACCCACTCGGGCACCGCGACGACCAACGGCCTCCTGGTCACGGCCGGCGGTCGCGTGCTCGGCGTCACAGCCCTTGGCGCCGACTCGCAATCGGCCCGCCGCGCAGCGTATGCTGGCGCCCACGCAATCTCGTTTGACGGTATGCAGATGCGCTCAGACATTGCAAAAGGAGCTTGACAATGGCTACGCCAATGACATCCACAGAAGTAGAGGCCGAGCACGAGAGGATCGACGCCGATCGCCCGCTGGTGGGCATCCTGATGGGTTCCCAGGGCGACATGGAGCTGATGCAGTCCGCGGCCGACGAGCTGGGCAAGCGGGGGATCCCGCACGAGGTCCACGTCATGTCCGCCCACCGCGATCCCGCCAAGGTCGCCGAGTACGCGTCAAACGCGCAGATGCGCGGTCTGCGCGTGATCATCGCCGGCGCGGGTATCTCGGCGGCGCTGCCCGGCGCAGTGGCCGCCCACACGGATCTGCCCGTTGTCGGCGTGCCGCTCTCGGGCCGGTTGACGGCGGCAGGCGGCCTGGACTCGATCCTCTCGATCGTGCAGATGCCTCCGGGCGTGCCCGTTGCGTGCGTGGGCCTGAACAACGCGCGAAACGCGGCCATCCTCGCCGCGCAGATCATCGCCGCGTGATTGACCGCTACACCCGCCCGGAGCTGGGCGCGCTGTGGACCGACCAGGCCCGGATCGAGTTCTGGCGCCAGGTCGAGGTGGCCGCGTGCCAGCAGCTGCCCGCGCTGTTGGGTCCCGGGCGGGGGCCAAGCCCCGAGGAGCTCGCCGCCGTTGCCGCCGCCAGGACCAACCCCGAGGACGTGCGCGAGCGCGAGCGCGTCACGGGCCACGATGTGGCGGCATTCGTCGATGTGCTCGGGGCCGACGCCGGTGAGGCCGGCCGCTGGATCCACTTCGGCCTGACCTCCTCCGACGTGCTGGACACTGCGCTTGCGCTGCAGCTGCGCGCAGCCGGCGAGATCATTGTGGCGGGCGCCGAAGCGCTGAAGTCGGCACTGCTCGCGCGCGCGCGCGAGCACGTGGGAACTCTGTGCGTGGGGCGCACACACGGCATTCACGCCGAGCCGACCACGTTTGGCCTGAAGCTCGCCGGGTTCGCCTCGGAGGCGCACCGTAACACCGAGCGGCTGCGTCGCGCCTTTGCCCAGGTGGCCGTGGGGGCCATCTCGGGACCCGTGGGCACCTACTCGGCGACCGGGCCCGAGTACGAGGCCCGCGTTCTCGCCGCCCTGGGGCTGGCCGGTGAGCCCGTCTCCACGCAGGTCATTCCGCGTGATCGGCACGCCGAGCTGCTGAGCGCGATCGCGTTGGCGGGCGCCGGCCTGGAGCGCCTGGGGACCGAGATCCGCCACCTGCAACGCACCGAGGTCGGCGAGGTCAGTGAGCCCTTTGGCTCCGGGCAGAAGGGGTCAAGCGCGATGCCCCACAAGCGAAACCCGATTGGCTCCGAGCAGATCAGCGGCCTGGCACGTGTGCTGCGGGCAAACGCCCAGGCGGCACTGGAGGACGTGGCGCTGTGGCACGAGCGCGACATCTCGCACTCCTCGGTGGAGCGCGTGATCCTGCCGGACTCGACGATCCTGATCGACTACCTCCAGCACCGCGCCACCGCGCTGGTGGAAGGGATGGTGATCGACGCCGAGCGTATGCGCCAGAACCTCGAGCTGACCCATGGCGCGCTGTTCTCAAGCTCGCTGCTGCTGGCGCTCGTGCGCGCGGGCATGGGTCGCGACGAGGCTTACAGGATCGTTCAGGGCGCCGCCCAGCGCGCCATCGGCGAGGGTGTCTCGATGCGCGAGGTGGTCGCGGCCGAGCCCGCCATCCAGGCGCTGTCAGCGGGCGGCGACGCAGACTTTGACCTCGATGAGGTCTTCCAGTACACGCATTACACGCGTTATGCGGAAGAGATCGTTGCCCGGCTCGACGCGCTGCATTAAAGTTCGCCTCCGCGTATGACCGCCATCACCGTCGATCTCCCACTCGTCGCCTCCGGGAAGGTGCGCGAGATGTACGAACTGCCCGACGCCGCGCAGCCGTCGCTGCTGATGGTGGCCAGCGATCGCATCTCGACCTACGACGCGGTCCATCCCACGCCCATACCGGACAAGGGCAAGGTGCTGACGGGGCTCTCGGTCTTCTGGTTTGCCCAGACCGGCCACATCGTGGCCAACCACATGATCTCGGCCACCGACGGCGTGCCCGAGGATTTGCGCGGCAGGGCGCTTGCGGTCAAGCGGCTGGAGATGCTCCCTGTGGAGTGCGTAGTGCGTGGCTACCTGACGGGGTCCGGCTGGAAGGACTATCAGGCCTCGGGCTCGGTCTCCGGTGTTGCACTGCCCCCCGGTCTGCTGGAGTCAGCGCGCCTGGAGAGCCCAATCTTCACTCCGTCCACCAAGGCCGAGACAGGCCACGACGAGGCGATCGACATCAACCAGGCCGCGGAGCTGGTCGGCGATCGCGCGCTGATGGAGAAAGTGGCCGAGGTCTCGATCGAGCTGTACTCGTTCGCCGCCGAGCACGCGCGACAGCACGGCGTGATTCTGGCCGACACCAAGTTCGAGTTCGGGATCGACACCAGTGATCCCGCAAGACCGTTGGTGCTCGGCGACGAGGTGCTCACGCCGGACTCCTCGCGCTACTGGCCCGCCGAGGACTATGAGGTCGGGCGCTCGCAGCCGAGCCTCGACAAGCAGTACGTGCGCGACTGGGCCACGGCGTCGGGCTGGGACCGTACGCCGCCCGCGCCGCCGATTCCCGACGACGTTGTTCAGGGCACTCGCGGCCGCTACATCGATGCCTACGAGCGCATCGCCGGCGAGCCGTTTGACGCATGGCTTGCGCGCGCCAGCGCTTGATGCGCGCACGCGTCCTGATCCGCCCCAAGGCGGGCATCCTTGACCCCCAGGGGCAGGCCGTGGAACGGGCGCTCCCGGCGCTCGGGTTCGATGGTGTCGAGCACGTCCACGTGGGGCGCCTGGTCGAGCTCGACGTCGGCGACGCCGGCCAGCTCGATGGCATGTGTCAGAGGCTGTTGGCAAACCCCCTCATCGAGGAGTACGAGGTGCAGCTGCTGGATGGCCAAACCGGCACCCCGAGCCCCTAGGTGAAGTTCGGCGTCGTCCAGTTCCCGGGCTCATGTGATGAGCGCGACGCCGTGCATGCCGCCTCGCTGGTCGGTGAGGCCGAGCTGCTGTGGCATGCAGACCCCGACCTGAAGGGGTCAGACGCGGTGATCGTGCCCGGGGGGTTCTCCTACGGCGACTACCTGCGCGCCGGGGCGATCGCCCGCTTTGCGCCCGTCATGGAGTCGGTGATCGCCTTCGCACGCCACGGCGGCCTGGTGCTGGGCATCTGCAACGGCTTTCAGGTGCTCTGCGAGGCACGCCTGCTCCCCGGCGCGCTGCTGCCCAACGCGGGTCTGCGCTTTGTCTGCCGCCAGGTGGACCTGGAGGTGGCCAATGGCTCGACAGCCTTCACGCGTGCGTGCTCCAGCGGCGGTGCCGACAGTGCCGGTTCCGGCGCCCAAGCACAGCATCTGAGCATCCCCGCAAAGCACGCCTGCGGACGCTACTACGCCGATTCGGACACGCTTTCGGCGATGACCGAGGCCGGCCAGGTGGTCCTTCGCTACGCCCCGCATGAGAACTTCAACGGCTCGGTCGCTGACATTGCCGGGGTGTGCAACGAGCAGGGCAACGTGTTCGGCATGATGCCCCACCCCGAGCACGCCGTCGATGCGCTCACGGGCTCGATCGACGGCCTGGCGATCTTCCAGTCGATGCGGATGGCCGCCGAGGGCGCCACCACGGCGGCGGAGTCGGCGCGTGCCTGAGACGATGGCCCTTCCGGGCCTGGCCGATGCCTTGGCGCTGGGGCTGACCGAGGCCGAGTACGCGATGGTGTGCGAACAGCACGGACGTCCCCCCAACGGCGTCGAGCTGGCGATGTACTCGCTGCTGTGGAGTGAGCACTGCGCCTACAAGCACAGCCGCAAGCTGCTGCGCACGCTTCCCACCGAGGGCCCCGCGGTGGTCATGGGTCCCGGCGAGAACGCCGGCGCCGTGGACATCGGCGGCGGGCTGGTGTGTGCGTTCAAGGTCGAGTCCCACAACCACCCCTCGGCGGTTGAGCCCTTCCAAGGGGCCGCCACGGGGGTCGGCGGGATCCTGCGCGACATCTTTGCCGTCGGCGCGCGCCCCATTGCGGTGCTTGACTCGCTGCGCTTCGGCGAGCCCTCGGCTGAGCGCAGCCGCTACCTGCTCGACGGCGCGGTCGCCGGGATCGGTCACTACGGTAACTCCATCGGCGTGCCCACGGTCGGTGGCGAGGTCTACTTTGAGGCGCCGTATGGACAGAGCTGCCTGGTGCACGCGATGGCGCTCGGGCTGGCGCCGCGACAGCGTCTGATGCGCAGCGCCGCCGCCGGCCCGGGCAACGCGCTGGTGCTCTTCGGCGCCCGCACCGGCCGCGACGGGATCGGGGGCGCGTCCGTGCTGGCCTCGGCCGAGCTCGACGACGGCGCCCATGAGCGACGCCCAAGCGTGCAGGTCGGCGACCCCTTCGAGGAGTCAAAGCTGCTTGAGTGCTCGCTGGAGTTGCTTGATTCCGAGCTGGTCGTCTCGCTTCAAGATCTCGGTGCCGCCGGGCTGACCTCGGCGGCCGGCGAGATGGCCGCCAAGGGCGAGGTCGGCCTCGATATCGACATTGACGCAGTGCCCCTGCGCGAGGACGGCATGGAGCCCTTTGAGGTGATGGTCTCCGAGTCCCAGGAGCGGATGCTCTGCGTGGTGGAGCCCGACCAGGTGGCGGCCGTGATCGAGTGCTGTGAGCGTTGGGAGGTCAACGGGACCGTGATCGGCGCCGTCACCGACTCCGGCCGCATCCGGCTGACCAGTGGCGGCGAGACGGTCGGCGATATGCCCGTGAATGCGCTCGTGGACGGCTGCCCGCTCTATGACCTTGCACCGCTGGCGCCCACCGAGCCGATGTACGCCGCGCCGGATGCCACGTTGGACCGTGCGTGCGCGCCGACCGAGGTGCTGCTTGCGTTGCTGGCCTCGCCCAACCTCGCCTCGCGGCGGCCGCTGTTTGAGCAGTACGACTGCCTGGTGCAGTCGCGCACCGTCGTCCGCCCCGGCGAATCCGACGCGGCGGTGCTGCTGGTCAACGCCATCGACGGGTCCGGCACCGATGACCCCGCCGTCGATCGGCCGGCGATGGCGGTCTCGATCGACGGCAACGGCCGCCGCGTGGCCGCCGACCCTTACTGGGGGTCGGTGGCTGTGGTGGTCGAGTGCGCCGCCAACCTTGCTTGCGTCGGTGCGGAGCCGCTGGGGGCGACCGACAACCTCAGCTTCGGCAACCCCGAGAAGCCCCACGTGGCCTGGCAGCTGACCGAGTCCGTGCGCGGCCTCGGTGACGCGTGCCGGGCGCTAAGCGTGCCCATCGTGGGGGGCAACGTCTCGCTCTACAACGACGGCCCCGCCGGCCCCATCTACCCGACGCCCGTGATCGGGATGGTGGGGCACCTGCCCGATGCCCGGCGCGCGGGGCGCATGGGCTTTGCGCGTGCCGGCACCTCCGTTGCTCTGGTGGGGCCGTTTCTCCCCACTCTCGGCGCCTGCGAGCTTGCCAAGCTCTGGGGCGAGCACCTCCCCGACGGGCTCCCAGCCATCGACCTGGACCTGGTCGCCGCGGCGCTTGCCGCCGTGCGCCACGGCGTGCGCTCGGGAGCATTGGAGAGCGCCCACGACGTCGCCGAGGGCGGTCTGGCGGTGGCGCTTGCCGAGTGCTGCCTGGCCGGCGGTATCGGCGCCGAGGTTGAGCTGCCAACCGGCTGGCCGCAGCCCGTCGCAGGCGCCGGCCGCGGCGACACCGGAGGCTCCGACTCCGGGGACGAGATCTTCAGGGCCCTGTTCGGCGAGGGCAGCGGCGGCTTTGTCGTCAGCGGGTCACCGGCGGCGCTGGACGCTTTGGCGGCCACCACACCGGTGACCGTGATTGGCACGGTGGGAGGCGACTCGCTGACCATCGCCGCGCCCGGGGGTCGGATTCATGCGGGGCTGGCCGATCTGACCACCGCCAACGCCTCGCTGAAGGCGCTATTCCCGTGACAGCGCCTGCTAGCGTGGGCCACTCGATGGCTGATCGAGGAGGTTCCTCGCTTGTGGGCCGGAAGGATCCGGTCGCCTCGGCGCACACCGGCCTGCCCGCCGGCCGGATGGCATCCGCGCCGGAGCGCCCCACACCGGCTCTCGATGACGACCACCCCCGCGAGGAATGTGGCGTCTTTGGACTGTATGCCCCCGGCCACGACGCCTCGCGCCTTTCCTTCTACGCGCTGTACGCCCTCCAGCACCGCGGCCAGGAGTCCGCGGGGATCGCTGCCGCCGACCGCAACGGCCACATCATCACCCGCCGCGAGCTTGGCCTGGTCAGCCAGGTGTTCAGCGAGAACGACCTGCGCACGCTTGCCGGCGAGCTTGCCATCGGTCACGTGCGCTACTCGACGACGGGCTCAAACGCCTGGGAGAACTCCCAGCCAGTTCACCGCTCGCGCGGCACCAACGGCTCACGCCGCGAGGTTGCGCTGGCCCACAACGGCAACCTCATCAACGCCGTTGAACTGCACGAGGAGCTTTTGGAGAAGGGCGTGACGTTTGGCGCCACCTCGGACTCCGAGATAATCGCGGCGCTGATCGCGACCCACCCCGCCGAGCATCTGGAGGACGCCATCGCCGACGTGCTCCCGCGTCTGCGCGGAGCCTTCTCGATCGTGGCGATGACCCGCGACCGCGTTGTGGCCTTCCGCGATCCGCACGGCGTGCGCCCGCTGGCCCTTGGGGTGCTTGCGCCGGTGTCCAGCGCCACCGCCCCAGACGGACGCCGCGATGGGCGCCGCGATGGACGCGATGTCGCAGCCGTCGGCGCCGGCGAGCCGCCGCGCTACTGCGTCGCCAGCGAGTCGTGTGCCTTTGACATCATCGGCGCCGCACACCTGCGCGACGTGGCTCCTGGGGAGATCGTGACCCTGGATGAGCGTGGCCTGACCTCGCGCACCGACGCCGCCCCCGCGCGCAAGGCGTTCTGCATCTTTGAGTACATCTACTTTGCCCGACCGGACTCGCGCATGAACGGACAGGCGCTTCAGGTGGCCCGCGGGCGCATGGGCGAAAGGCTCTGGCGCGAGGCGCCGGTGGAGGCCGACGTGGTGATTCCCGTGCCTGACTCCGGCAACGCCGCCGCTCGTGGCGTTGCGCGTGCCTCGGGGCTGATCCAGGACGACGGGTTCGTCAAGAACCGCTACGTGGCGCGCACCTTCATCGAGCCCGGCCAGGAGCTTCGCAAGCACGGGCTGCGACTGAAGTTCAACCCGCTGCCGGAGGTCGTGGAGGGCAAGCGCCTTGTCGTCGTCGACGACTCGATTGTGCGCGGAAACACCACCATGCAGATAGTCAAGATGCTCCGCGAGGCCGGCGCGCGCGAGGTCCACCTGCGGATCTCGGCGCCGCCGATCCAGAACCCGTGCCACTACGGGATCGACATGTCAACGCGCGAGGAGATGATCGCCCACGGCCGGACAGTCGACGAGGTTGCGGCCAAGCTCGGGTGCGACTCGCTGCACTACCTGTCGCTGGCCGGCGTCTACGACGCCGTGGGCGTCGTCCCGGAGACCCACTGCGACGCGTGCTTCTCGGGTCACTATCCGCTGGACGGGTCGGCCGGCGCCAACGGCAAGTATGCGCTTGAGCCAGGCGAGGCCCTGGCCGTGGCGGGGCCGCATTAGCCCGTTGCACGGTCGGTGAGCGCCGCCGCAGCGGGGCCGCGTCAGCCGGCTAGCGCTGCCGGCGCCGGTAGGTCACGCGTTAGCGCCAGTCGTCGCGCGCGGCGGTGGCGTCGCTGTAGCGGTTGTTGTAGGGCCTGCGCGCCATCAGGGCGCTTGGAGGCACGTGTCCGTTGGCTGCGCTGAGCGCCACCACGATGACTGTGAGGATGAGTAGGAATGTCAGCATGTGTTGGTCCCGTCGTTGTCCAGGCCGCTGTGCGCGACCCTGAATCTCATTGTGAGGTCTGGCGGCAGCCGACTATGTGATCTGAGTCACATGGCGCCGGGACGCGCCTGAGCGCGCCGGTAGGCTTCCAGCGCGCATGGCCCACGCCGCAAGCACACCCCGAGCGCCACTTGCGGTGGCGGTGCTCGTCTCGGGGACAGGCACCAATCTTCAGGCGCTGCTTGACACCGTGCACGGGCAGGAGGCCGAGATCGTGGCGGTGGCGTCAAGCAGCGCCGGCGCGCCGGCCCTGACGAGGGCGACGGAGCGCGGCGTGCCCACGGCTGTCTTCGCTCGCGCCGACTACAGCGATCGCGCCGCTCGCGACAGCGCCCTGGCCGACTGGCTGGCCGACCGCGGCGCGCGGCTCGTGGTCCTGGCGGGCTACATGGAGCTGCTGGGCGCTGCGTTTCTGGAGCGGTTTGGCGGCGCGGTGATCAACGTCCACCCGTCACTGCTGCCGGCGTTTCCGGGGCTGGGCGCCATCGAGCAGGCACTTCAGTACGGGGTCAAGGTGTTCGGTGTGACAGTGCACTTCGTCGACGCCGGCATCGACAGTGGGCCGGTGATCCTTCAGCGGGCCGTAGAGCTGCCATCGGCCGGCTCCCCCGAAGAGGTTCTGGCGGCGCTGCGCCCGGTTGAGCACGCGCTCCTGCCCGAGGCCGTGCGGCTGTTTGCACGCGGCGCATTGAGCGTCGATCCCGCCAACCCTCGCCGCGTCGTGATGAGCCCGAAGAGCGCCCCAGGCGTCGAGTCCGGCGGCTAGTCTCTTTGCCTTGACCGCCGACAGCGATTCAGCCGCAACGATGGGAGCCCCGCAGACCACCTCGGCGGGTGCGATGCGCGCAGCCGAGCCCGGGACAGCGCGTGTGGAGCGCGCGCTGTTGTCCGTCTACGACAAGACCGGCGTCGTGGAGCTGGCG
>CAJCIJ010000061.1 GCA_903970315.1 Actinomycetota bacterium | reverse complement strand
CGTGAACCAGGACGACCGGGTAGGGGTGTTCGGTGCTCGGGACACAACCGTCGTTGCCGCCGACGACCTTCGTCGGGTCGAACAGGAGGCGCGAGCCGAACTCAGCCATTGCTTCCAGGCCGTAAGGCACCGCGTAGTTGGTGTGTTCCGCCGTCGAAGCAATCGTGCTTGAGCCCGGTGCTTCCACGGTCAGCGTGAATGGGTTGCCGGAGCCCGAGATCAGCGAGGTGAGCACCGGGCCCAACGCGCTGCCGAGCAGTCCACCGCTGGCACAGCTGAAGCTGGGCAGCGTGACCGTGCCGCTAAAGCTTGAATGCCTGATGAATTCAATGCCCGTCTCTGTGGTTTCCAGCGGGAACACGATCGCCTTGGCGGTCGTGCAAGAGGTGTTGAGGGTGAGGCCCAGCAGGCTGACCGAGGTCACACCGATGTTGTCCTCAGCGGTGCCCTTCAGTGTGAACCTGCCTGTGCCGACTTCGGTGATCGTGCCCGTGATCGGCAACGCCTCAGTGAGCGTCAAGCCCAACTTGGCCGGGAGGCCCAGGACGCTGGCTGTGTCGCTGAACGCGGGGCAGGCGGTGTTGCCTTCGATTTCGCCAGGGATGCTCACTTCGGCCTTGAACGAGCAGCCGGCCGGCAACGAGATCGTCTGGTTTAGGGCCTTGTCGGTGACCGAGCCCTTCAGCGACCAGTTGTTGAGTGTTCCTTCGATCGTCGCCGACGCCAAGGCCGGTGCGACCATAGCGATACACGCCGAAACTGCGGTCAGGACGCCAAGAGTGGCCACCCAACGCAGCGGCGAAAAACGCGCACTTCTGTCCATGGTTCCTCCGTCTCTCTCCAGTTTGCAGGAGGACAACCAGCACCAAGGCAATCCAGCCTCCACGCAATGGTCGTCGTACCTCCCGTTGCTACCACATTGATAGCAATCGGCACTATGACGGAAGACTAGGACGTTGTCAAGGTGCGTGCGATAAGCCACAAGCGGCAGGCGAAACGCCGTCCCCGCGCCAATATAGCCGCGTGAGACTCGGCCCTCAGCGCGCCCGCGTGTTCGGCTCGTGCAAGCGGGGGCCAGCCAATAGACTCGGGGCGCTGCGCCCGTAGCTCAGTGGATAGAGCGCTCGCCTCCGGAGCGAGAGGTCGCGTGTTCGAATCACGCCGGGCGCGCTCAAGCTCTTGGGCCTGCCTGCCGACCGTAACCAAGTGGAGCACGTACGGCGCCCGACGTACCGGGGCTTGCGCCGTGCCTGGCGTGCAGTCATCTCAGTGCTGCTCGCGTCCACGCTCGCCGGTGCGCTGCATGCGGCGAGCGCGAAGGCGGCAACAGGACCGGCGCTGGCCGTCGACGCCCAGTCCGGCCGCCATGCGATCAGCCCGTACATCTACGGGATGAACTTCGCCGAACCCGCGCTGGCCAGCGAACTGGAGCTGCCCATCGACCGTTGGGGCGGCAACGCAACCGACACCTACAACTTCCACATCGGCGCCGACGACACCGGCAACGACTGGTACTTCGAGAACGTCGCCGACTGCTGGGACGCGGAACACGACTGGTGCAGCGGGCTGCCGGAGAACAACGTCTTCGCCTACCGCGAATTCGTGTCGGCCGACCAGGCCGATGGTGCCAAGACCCTTTTCAACCTGCCGCTGGTGGGCTACGTCGCCAACAGCGCCCCAGTGAGCCAGCCGCTGCCGTGCAGCTTCCCAGCCACCGAATTCCCCGACCAGGAGTCCTTTGATCCCTACCACGAAAACTGCGGCGACGGGGTCCAGGAAATCTCGGAGGGGAATAGCACCGAGCTGCCGAGCGATCCCAGCCGCACCGGGAGCCCCGTGACCACCGCCTACGACGGGGAATTCGTGGGAGACCTTGTCAGCCGCTTCGGACGGGCATCCGAAGGCGGTGTCTCCATCTACGAGCTGGGCAACGAGCCCGGGCTGTGGGACTCGACGCACCGCGATTTTCACCCCGCCCCCACCACGTATGACGAACTCTGGGAAAAGTCCCGTGACGCGGCACTGGAAGTCAAGGCGCGAGACGCCAGCGCCGAAACCCTGGGATTCTCGGAGTGGGGCTGGCCCAACTATTTCTGCAGCGCCGCCGACGGGGCCCCGCAGGAAGCGTGCACGCCGCAGTCGCCAGACCGCGCCGCCCACGGCGGCACGCCGCTGGTCGAATGGTTCCTACGACAGTTTCACGGCTACGAAGAACAGCACGGCACGCGCCTGCTGAACTACATCGACGTCCACTACTACGCCCAGGGGGGCGAAAACGCCCAAGTGACGCGCTCGCTTTGGGACCCCACCTACACGGACCCGAGCTGGATCGACGCCAAGATCGACCTGATCCCGCGGATGCATGAATGGGTGGCCAACAACTACCCGGGCACCAAGATCGCGCTCAGCGAGTACAACCTCTCGGTCAGTTCGAGCCCCGTGGTAAACGCCCTGATCCAGGCCGACACCCTCGGCATCTTTGCCCGCGAAGGGTTGGATCTGGCCACACGCTGGGCGCTGGAATCAGACGGACCGCTGATCGACGACGCGTTCCGCATGTTCCGCGACTACAACGGCGCCCATGGCCAGTTCGGCAACACGTGGGTGCAGTCGACGAGCACGAACTCAAGCCAACTGGCCGTGTATGGCGCGCAGCGCGAAAGCGACGGCGACTACACGATCCTCGTCGTCAACAACTCCGACGAACCGCTGACGAGCCCATTGGCCCTATCAGGCATCCAGGCTGGCGGGCCTGCGGAAACGTGGCAGTGGACCGGCGCAGCGATCGCGCGTGCGCCGGCGCAAAGCATCGGCGACGGCGGCTTCACGGCGACCTACCCAGCACAGTCGATGACGCTGTTCGTGATCCCCGCCACCCCCACAGACAACCCTCCCGCGCCTGCCTCCCCGAGCCCGAACGCCGCCGGCATCACCGCGGTGCCGGTGCCGCTGCTCACCGCGTCGGCGATGCCGGGAGCGCTTAGCGCAAGCAGCGTTCACGATCACCGCCATCTGCCCGCGTGCTCGAAGCGAAAGCGTGGCCACCAACGCACACGGGCCTGCCGGCACCGAAACGGCCACAAGCACGCCGGCCGTCGCAAGCGCCGCGCCTGAGCCAAAAGGCGCCCCAGGCTTTATCGGTTTGTGATGAGCTGGAGGCTTCGTGCGTAGTAAGGGTGTGATGAGTCAAACGCTGGCCGTCTCGGTGGCTGCCCCCGATGCGCTTGCATCGCCGCAGCAGCGCCTGGAGGAGCTCTACCGTTCCTCGCGCGACGACGTATACGCATACGTGGCCACAGTTCTGGCCGACCGCACCCTGGCCGAGGATGTGACGGCGCTTGCATTTGAACGCGCGTTTCGCCGACGCCGTCTCTACCGAGCCCACCGCGGCAGCGAACGGGCTTGGCTGTTCGGGATCGCGCGCAATGCAGCGCTTGACGAGTTGCGACGGCGCAAGCGCGCTGCGACGCCCATGAGCGATCTGGACGCCGCCGGCGAGGCACTCGCGCACGACGAGGCCAGTCAGCACGCCGATGCGACCGCACGCAGGGTCACGGTGCAGGCCGCGCTCGCACAGCTTGACGGGCGCGAGCGCGAGCTGATCGCGCTGCGGTTCCACGGCGGCCTCAGCCACGGCGAGATCGCGCGCGTGCTGAAGATCAGCGAGTCAAACGCCGGCACGCTGCTGCACCGCACGATCACCAAGCTCAGGAAGGCGTGCGATGAGACGCTCTGAGGCGAACACCATGAGCCCCGAGGCCTGGCGCGAGCTCGAGGCAATCGACGCAGCACTCCGGGGCGACTCTGTGGGCAAAGAGCATGCCGATCTCGCCGCGCTCGCCCTCACCCTGCGCGAGCTTCGCCGGCAGCCCGCACCGCTCGGTGCCTTCGCCCACACGATGGATGCCAGGGCCGCTGAGGGCTTCCGCCGCCGGCCGGCCGGATCGATGGCCGCAACCCAATGGTCACATGACCCGCGCGGTAACGGCGGCCCAAAGCAGCCGCGGCGTCCCCTCCGCGGCATCGTCACCCGTAGGGCGCTCGGTCTTGGCTTCGCGGTGATCCTGGCGCTGGCCGTGGTGGTGCCGCTGGCGCTCACCGTCAGAATCGGCGGCGGCGGCTCGAGCCGCTCGTCGACCGCATCGGTACCGGCAGAGCACGCGCCTCTTGTCCAAGCGTCGGCTGCGGGTGGCAGCCAAAACGCGCAGGCGAGCCCCGCGCGTCAGATCGAACACGGCGCCTCGCTCGACATCGGGGTCGCCCCGACCGCGATCCAGAACGCCTCACAGCGTGTCTTCGCGCTCACGAACGTCTACCACGGCTACGTCCAGGAATCGAGCGTCA
>CAJCIJ010000060.1 GCA_903970315.1 Actinomycetota bacterium | reverse complement strand
TCGACGCGGCGGCGCAGCTTGTCGCCGAAGAAGGGGAGGACGTAGCGCTCCAGGTCTCGGCGGTATTCGTCGCGCGTGTTCTCCCGAAAGCCGCGCCGTCCCCGGCCCTGGTAGCGCTGGACCCACTCTCTCGCATAGTCGGCCAGCTTGACCCGGCTGGCCGCATGGAACTCGCCCGTGGCGACCGCGGTGGTGCGTGCGGCCTTGAGCGCGCGAGCCTCATCCAGCGTGCGGGCGCTCTCTTGCCGCTGGCGCCCGTCGGCGTCGCGGTACTGGACTGCGTAGCGGCTTCCGCGCTTGAAGATGCCCGGTGTGCGTGTCTTTTCGAGCTTGGCGGCCATTACGCGTCGTCTCCCATGAGGTTGGCTTCAACCTCGTTCAGGGTCATCGATGGCTTGCCGGTTGGACCTACGCCAACCTCAATTTCCCCGGTGACAAGGTTGACGATCTGCCAGCGGTCATAGTCCAGCGCTCTCGGATCACGGGTGCGGGACTTGACAAGCCTAAGTCCCTGACGGTCAGCCACTCTGCGCAGCAGGTTTTCGCGAACCCTTGCTGCTGTGTCTGGAGATGTGTGGGATGGCATGTGGGAAACCATAGCAGAAGCTATGTTGGAAGGCGTGCGCGCGCTCATGCGCGAATGCTGGCGCTCGGGGCGAGTTCGCGGGTCGTTCCATCCGGTCTCCATGATCGCGCTGCGCCACGATCACCCGCTCGCAGTCCCCTCCGCCCGTTCGAGAGCACTCTCCAACGGGTGCAGTTCGGCGGTCGCGGTCGCCCACGCTAGGTCGTGCCCACCGTCCGAGGCCTTGGGCATCCTGACATCGATATGGACTACCTTCTCCGGCTTCACCTAATCGCGGCGACGGACTGGGATCAAGTCACCGCCCTTGCGACCGTTGTCCTAGCCGGCGCGGCCATCCTGGCAGCAGGGCTCGCGGGGCTCGGCCTGCGTACGGCGGCTCGGGATCTCGCGACCTCAAGAGAGCAGCTGGAGGGGTCGCGACGCCCTGTGGTCGTTCCGTCGCCCGAGAACCACCCCGTCGTTCGCGAGGGCCAAGCCATCCTCGCCGTCCCGATCGAAAATATCGGCTCCGGTGCGGCGCTTGACGTCTGGGCTCGGGCCGTACCCCTGAACGATGCTGGAGACCCACCTGGCCACGGTGGTGCGTGTGAACCTATCGGCGTTCAGGTCGTAGGGGCCTCGGCCAGCAAGCTGCTACTCCTGCGGGCGCACGGCTGGGCACAGGGAGCGTGCTTCGCACTGGCGGTTCACTACCGCGACGTGTCCGGGGCGGCGTGGGTTACCACGGCGCGGTTCTTCGGAGATCCTCCGATCTATCACAACATCGGACCGATGCCGGCGGCTGGCGACGGCCAGCGATCCGGGCGCACGCAGTCGGCACACGGCCCGGAGCACACGCGTGGCGCCACGTAAGCACACAAGGCGACGCAACCGGAGCCGACCATCCGCTGCTGTCTCCAAGGCGGCCAGTGCGGCGACGTTCCGCATGGTGGTCGCCACTCAACCAGGGTCGGGCCTCTCGATCCGGCCCGAATTGGAGCTTGTCAAGGCCGCGCTGCTCTACGGAGACGAGGTCACCTTGCTCAGCCCGGTCACGACGATGCTCTTGGGGGCAGAAGCGTTGGAGCACTTTCCCGTCCGTGTCCAGATCGAATTGTCTCGCCGCGTGGCGCCTTACCTGATGGGGGCCGACCAGGTGGTCGAGTTTCAGGACGGTCTTGACCGGCTGAGTGAGTTCCTCCAGGTCAAAGGGCCACGCGGGGGCGGAGCGGCCGTGGTCCAGGCGCAGATTCGACAGCGACTAGGCACGGTTCTAGGGAAGATATCTGAGGTAACCCGTTCCCTCGGCCAGGAGGCCGGGCTGGACGCGCTGGCCGGCGCGCGCTCTCGCGGACTTCTGCGAATCGAGAACGCCAACCCGGCTCGGTCCATCGACCTGCTCGTGCACTGCATCGCGGCGGCCAAGCTTGCGAAGGTAGGGCGCCGTCCGGAAAGCTCATTCGCGGAGGATGTGGTGGAGGCGTTCACAGCCCGGTTGTCGGATCACCTGACTTCCGGGCGCGAGTATCTGATATTTGACGAGCAGGTCGCATCCCTGACGCGGGCGGCAATTCGCGAGGGGCTTTTCAGTCCCGCTCCAGGGCCGTCTGGCCGGTGTGCGCAGGCCATGACGGCATCCGCGCTGATGGCACGCCTACCCACTTTCCCGGACGCGTCGGTGGATGAGGTTCTCGACATCCGCCGCGACCTAGCCGCACCACTCACGCAGTTCCGCGGCGCGATGGTGACCGTGTCCAGCGGGATGACAACCCGAGCCTGGGAGGCCGACTTCGATGACTGCGTGCACGACGCCTGGGTCGAGCATGTGCACCCAGCGATACAAGCGATCGAGGCGTCTGTCGCCGATAACCGCTCCTTGTTGGACCTCGCTGCGGACACGGTGAGTGCCGCCAGTCGGAGCCTCCCGGGCTTGGCGCTGCTTGGCGCCGGGATACTCGGGCACGCCGACTCCCTAGCTGACGGCCGACAGCACATCGTTTACCTCCAGCCGACAGCACATCGTTTACCCGGCGTGACCCGGTAGCCGACAGCACATCGTTTACAGCGCCGTCAGCTGGCACCCTCGCGCGCTCTTGTCAAGCGAGCGTGGAGGTGTTCATGTC
>CAJCIJ010000059.1 GCA_903970315.1 Actinomycetota bacterium | reverse complement strand
CGGCTTGCGAAGTTGATCAGCGCCGGACCGGCGGTGATCACCAGCGCAGCGCAGATCGCGATCAGCACGCCGGCCCTGCCCTTGCTTGCCTGTTGGGGGTTGCCGGAGTGGTGACTTACCGTCCACATCCCGGCGGCGACGACCAGCGCTCCGAGGCAGACCAGCAGCATGATCGCTGCGGCGCCGTCGACCAGGCTCTGTAGCGCCGCGCCGCCGGGGAGCTTGCTGGATTCGGGGGTGAGCGTGACTTCGCCACCCTTGGATTCGGTGGCCGCAAGCGCGGTCGCCGGCAGGCTGGCCACAAACAGCGTGGCCGTCGTGAGCGCACCGACCGCATAGGCGCGGTGCCTTGGACTGAACATCGTTACCTCCTTGTGGGGTTGGGTTGACCGGGCGGCGCAAACGCGCACGCCCCGGTGGCGGCCGCGACGGTCGCCAAAGCTCGATGGGCTCAACATCCGAGGTCTCCCGGTGTCGAGCATTCGCCGCCGAAGGGCCAGGAGCCGGCCGCTTCAGCGCCGACAGGCATGGCCGGTACGCCGTATGCGACGGCGACCGCGGGCGACTGGCTGCTGACGGCGGTGGTGGCCGCGCGCCTCGCGGTGCGGCGCCTACCAGCGGTGCGGACGTAAACCCGGGCCGGCACCGGCTTGCGTCCCGGCGTAGGGACGGTTACGGGCGCCGTGGCGGGCTGACCGATACTCGGGAGCGCCGGCGTGATGTCCTGAACACTCCGGGTCACACCTGAAGGCCCGCGCACCAACGCGGTCAGAGCCGCAGCCAGCGCCACCGCGCAGAAGAACGCGAGCAAGGCCAGCGTCCGTTGGTCAGATCGGCGCTGAACGCTGACAGAAGCCGGCGGAGGCGTGGACGGCGCGCGCTCATCGCTACGCGCGCCGTCCACGGGAGTTCTTGCCTCCGCACTGCCGTGACGCCCGTCGGCTTGGACCGGGGTGACCACGGGCCCCGGCCGGCCCTGCTGGGCTGGGTCGTCGGCCTCTGCCGACCCCCAGGCGCCGTCCTCGGGCTCGTCCACCGGCGACGGCCCGCGCGTGGCGAAAGGAACCACGTCGTCGTCCACCGGGGGCTTCGCTTTGGGCGTCATGCCCTATAAGCGAGGTTCACCCCGATTTTGCGTAGGGGCCATCGTGAACCCGTGGCCGACGGAGGCTGTCCGTGTGCTTGAAACGAGCGCGATGGCCAGTGATCGCAACGCAAAACTGCTTGTCGAGCGCTGGGAGGCACACGACCTGTCCCGAGCCCAGCTCACGCTCAGAGCCGCCCAAGGCGGAGAGCTGCTCTGCGCCCAGGCAGACGAGAGCGCGGAGCTTCACGCGACGGGTCGTCGCGACGTCACCTAATTGGTATAGGTTCCCGCGCAATGAGTCTTGGGTCGCGACTACTCGGCGTGGAGGCATTCAAGCGTGGGCTTGCAAAGGTGGAAGAGCAGGTACGCGAGAAGGCTGCGGCCGGTGACTCCGAATTCGCGGTCGCTGTAAGGGAATACGATTTTCCTCTGCGCGGCGGCCGTCTTAGCATCGTCGTGCAGCGCGTAGCGGAGCAGCTCGAATCGCAGGGTGCCACGGTGCTCGGAGTCCAACAGGACGACTGGGGCGGCGTCGCATGGCTGCGACTGCGCGTGACCGGCGACTACCCGAGCGCGCCCTAGCCCGAAACGGATTGGATGGCAGGCCGGACCCTTCTGGACTGACCGGAAGCCTCTGTCACGCGAAACTCCATTGTTCCGTCGCGGGCCGCGGCGACAAGTCGCTCACCGGCGATCTGAATTGAAGCGTGGCCATCGCCAACGTGCTCGACTTCGGTGTCCCACACAACCGCGTAGGCATACGGTTCGGCCACCTTGCCCAACAACCATTCCTCAGAGAAGGACCCAGAGTTCCAGAAGTAGGCGCGCCCGTCATGTGTAACGGCTTGATAGGGCAGCGATACCCAGCTAACCTCCGCGCACACGTCCCGCAGTCGCTCTGCGCTTGCCTCGACGGAATTGCCGGTGAGAAGCCACTGCGTGGCGACATACAGTTGCCCGGCTGCTGGCAGCTCGCTCTGCACGCCGTACAGCCGGACGTCCTGTGGCCGGGCGGTGCGGACCACCGGCACACCAGACGGCAGTTCGTCCGGCAGAATCGAGAGCCATCCGCCCGACCCCATAGCCTCGCGCCACATCTGATCGGTGTGATAGTCGGCACATATGTAGACGCCCGCGAAGCCGAATACGTCGTCCAGGATCTCCCGGACCGGCGCCGGTCCGGGGAGCAATTCAAGCGCCTCCCGCAACCCACCGCCACCTGGAACCACAATCGCTACGTGAATCTCTCCGGCGATGATGCAGTACGCCGCCGCTCGCACGTCGAACGGAAGGACACGCAAACGCTCGTTTGCTTCACGTAGCGCCTGCTCGAATCGAGCTTCGGCGAGTTGGTGCGAAGCGGGCCCCTGGCTCGTGGAGTTGCTGCTGCGTCGCAAAAAACCCATGGCGTCACGTCCCGTTCCGTTTACCTCTGACCGCCTCACTATACCTCCGGCGCGGCACCACACACGCCAGGCGCGCCCGGGCCGGCCGCCGGGTCCAGGCGACACTGGCCCTGGCGTCTGCGCTGTGGGCGCCGTAGCTGACTGCGACAATAACCACGGGCGCCTTGGCGCCTGCTGCACTCAGCTTGAACGCGGCGCTCGCGTGCCCGTGAGCGACTGTCGCCTCGGCCACGCACAGCTGCACTTCGGCGCCGTGGCGCTTCTTC
>CAJCIJ010000058.1 GCA_903970315.1 Actinomycetota bacterium | reverse complement strand
CGCATCGCCGCGTTGCCGGTCGATCCGGTACGCAACCTGCCTGTGCCGTGGTTCGTCTCGTGGACAGACGGCAAACCCGAATTCCGCGTGGCCGACGGCGACAAGCTGGGGCTGGCGATCCAGCAGAAACTGTGCTGGGTGTGCGGCGACAAGCTGGGGACCAAGATCGTGTTCCTTCTCGGGCCGATGTGCGCTGTGAACTGCATCTCGGCCGAACCGCCCTGTCACCGCGACTGCGCGGAGTATTCGGTGAAGGCGTGCCCGTTCCTCTCCAAGCCGCACATGGTGCGCCGCGACGGCGGCTTGCCAGCGGGCGCTGATTGTGCCGGCGTGATGATCGAACGCAATCCGGGAGTGACGATCCTGTGGTGCTGTCACGATTACCGCCTGGTGCGCGAGGGCGACGGCGTGCTGTTCCGCGTGGGCGAGCCGTTTGAGATCAGGGCCTACGCCGAGGGGCGCCAGGCATTGCCCTCCGAAATCCGGGAGAGTTTCGACAGCGGCTTGCCGGCGCTCGCGGCCATCGCCGAACAGGACGGTCCAAAAGCCGTGGCGCTACTCGGTAAGCTGGCGACGACGGCGCGGCAGCGGCTGGGGATTTGACTCACGAGCGTCCACGGCTACGTGGCCGTGGCTCGATACGTCGCCGGCGCTCCGGCATGGGAAAGCGGAGCGACCGGCGCGTGGCCCGGTTTGGTAACGACCGACAAGGGAGTCTATCGTTGTCGCGGCGGCAAGCGTTTTCACGCGCAAACCAAGACAGCGACGGTCGGGCGGTTCGACTCCGCCACGGGCCGCTTAGGGAACAGAGAACAACGCATCGCCCCAAGGATCAGACCCATGTCCACACAACAACAACGCCCCGCCCCAGCCAACGGCACGCACGCGCAGCACGCCCAGCACCCTGGTGCGACAGGTCGCGGCGATCCAATCGCGCAACTGCTGCAAGACACGCGCCCCTACGTCCGCAAGGCGGCTCACGATCTCAGCGAGCAAATCGCCACGCTGGAGGCGCTCCTGCCGCGGCACCTGCACGGGCAAGCGCCGCGACTCATTCAAGTGGCGCTGGCGACGATCAGCCGCGACGACAAGCTGAAAGACTGCCCCACGGAGCAATTCCTGCGCTGCGTGTTCGACGCGGCCAGCATCGGTTTGGCCATCGACGGCAAGCGCGGCTACATCGT
Source organism: Actinomycetota bacterium (assembly GCA_903970315.1). Lineage (GTDB taxonomy): Bacteria > Actinomycetota > Thermoleophilia > Solirubrobacterales > Solirubrobacteraceae > Palsa-744. The sequence goes on along the minus strand of CAJCIJ010000058.1, from coordinate 1,386 downwards.
CAACTTCAAGGGCAAATACGACTTCTTGGCGGACTACAAGGCGCTGATCGACCTGGCGCGGACCAACGGCGTCATCAAGGACTGCTACCCGGTGATCGTCTACGAGGCCGACAAATTCGAGATCGGCCAGCGCGACGGCAAGGACCTCTTGAACCACGAGATCATGACGCGCGGACCGCGCGGCAACGTGCTGGGCGCCTACGCCAAGGTGATCCTGCCGTGTGGTAGCTGGCGCATCGAGTGGATGGACATTGGCGAGTTGCAAAAGGTTGAGGCCATGGCGCCGTCCAAGAAAGGGCCGTGGGCCACCTGGAAACAGGAGATGCAAAAAAAGACCGTCGCTCGCCGCGCCATGAAACTCTACTGCTCCGATCCCACCTACGCCAAGGCGATGCGCGAGCCGTGGGAGCGCGACGACAGCTTCACCCCCGACGATTACCTGGAAACGCTGCCCGCACGCGACCTGTCGCAGCAGGCTGCGGGGGCGCTCGGGGGCAGTGCCGAGCCGCCGACTGGCCCCGTCGAAGACACGGTGTTCGTCGCCAACATGCAGAAGCGCGAGTGGCATCTTGTCAACGAAAAGCTGTGCGAGCCGGGGGAGTATCTGGCCGCGCTGACCGCGGAGGGCCACCGGGCCGGCTGGCCGCAGCGCCTGGAGAACTGGCCGGCGGGAGAAGCACGAGCGACGTTCGCCACCGACCACTTCAAGGCGTTCCGGGCCGAGCGCCTCGACGCCAAGAAGGACGCCCCCACTCCCGGCGACGCCGACGAGCCGCCCGCGCACGACTCCGGCGAGACCATCGAAGAGGACACCGTCTGGATCAACTGGCTGCGGGCGCTCATCACAGCCGACTGCCGCGCCGACAGCGACGTGTTCCGCCACCTGGCGCTGCCGGGCAGCACGAAGCTGACCGACCTGACCTACGTCCAGGCGAGTGCGGCGGGTTCGTGGCTGACGAATGGCCGCGAGACGAAGCCGCCCGTGCTGTGACGAAACAACCGGCAGCAGACCCCGAGCCGGGCGAGGCCGCGGTGCTGAGACCTCCGGCTAAAACCCAGCAGGGTTGAACAGGTCCGCTCTTGGATGGACGTTGAACGCGGTCGTCTGCTGCCGATTTGATGCAATCGCCCTTTACTCTCGAAACGCGCTCCCTGACGCCTTGGCTTCCGGGGTGCGCACACACAGAAGGAGTCTCACTATGTCCCAGCCTTGCTCGCTCCCCCTGCCGGTCATCCGTGCAGGCGTCCAGCTCACACGCCACGAAGCGGCCGACTTCCTGCGCTTCTGGAACAACATCCCCGGCGACGACGGCCCGGCGTACTATGCCATCGCGCCCGAGGCGGAAGCGGCGCGGCGGGTGTATTTGGGTCCTGACGCAGAGGCAG
>CAJCIJ010000057.1 GCA_903970315.1 Actinomycetota bacterium | reverse complement strand
GCACGACCACGATGTCCCTGGCGCCGACCCCGCGCATGCGATGGCGCCGACGCACAAAGACGTCCCGGGCTCCGGCCTCGGGCTCGACCCCGAGCCGGCCGAGCCGCTTGAGGACATCACCTACACCTCGCTGACTGCGCTCCAGGACTGTGGCTACCGTTACTACCTGGAGCGGGTGCTGCGCCTGCCCGAGCGTCCCGGCGGTGGCCGAACCGAGGACGGGACTGGCCGGACCGGGGCCGCCGAGCCGGCGCAACAGCTTCGCGGCGATCTCCGCGGCACGATCGTGCACAGGCTGCTGGAGCAACTCGACTTCAGCGCCGATCGCTCTGTGGACGGCGAGCGGGTCGGCGCCGTGGCGGCCGAGCTTGACGCCACGGTGCCCGCGGGCGAGCGCGAGCGGATCGCGCAGATGGTGCAGAACGCGCGCGTCACACCCCTGGGCGCGCGCCTGGCCTCGACGGCCCTGCGGCGCGAGCTGTCGTTCGCGTTTGCGGTGGGCCCCTCGGACACGCTGGTAACGGGGCGCCTTGATGCCGTCTCCGACGAGCCCGGCGGGGGGTGTCTGGTGGTCGACTACAAGAGCGATCGCGTTGGCGCCGGCGAGGACCTCGACGTACTCGTGGGCCAGAGATACGGTGCCCAGCGGCTTATCTACGCGCTGGCAGCGTTGCGCGCCGGCTACACCGAGGTGGAGGTCGTCCACTGGTTTCTGGAGCGCCCTCTTGAGCCCGTGGGCGCGCGTTTTGTCGCCGCCGAAGCGTCCGCGCTGGAGGCGAGGCTAGACGGTCAGATAGAGCGCATTCGCGAGCGCCCCTACGCTGTCAGCGACGCTCCGCACGAGCGGCTCTGCTCGGGGTGCCCGGGGCGAGGCACCCTGTGCTCCTGGAGCTTCGCCGACACGGTTGGGCAGGGCGCTGGCACCGCGCCGACGCCCTGACGCCCGGGGACCTGCGTCAGCCGCGAAATCCCACGCGCCAGCGTGGTTTTTTGCGCTTGCGCCTTGATACTCTTTTGGCTGGTCTTGGGCGTGGTTCTCAGCTGGTCGAGGCGCAATGCAGGGCGCCTCCCCAGGGATCGGCCGACCCCGAGGACACGTCATGACTGCGAAAACAAACGGACATCCGGACACGGGCGCCACGCGGCCGCTGGCGACGGGACTCTATGACCCGCGCTACGAGCACGATGCGTGCGGGGTTGGCATGGTGGCGCGCCTTGACAACCAGGCCACCCACGACGTGGTCGCCAAGGCCATCCAGGCGCTTGAGAACCTCGAGCACCGCGGCGCCTCCGGCGCCGACCAGTCCACTGGCGACGGCGCGGGCATCCTCATGCAGATGCCCGACGAGCTGCTGCGCGCGGTGGTTGACTTCCAGCTGCCCCCGCTTGGCGGCTACGGAGTGCTGGTGTGCTTTTTGCCCACCGACGACCCGTCGCGGGCTCGTCTTGAGGGGATCATCGAGGCCACCGTCGAGGCCGAGGGCCAGACGCTGCTGGGGTGGCGTGACGTCCCCGTTTCCCCCGAGCACACGGGCAAGGTCGCGGGCGCCTGCCGCCCGGTCATCCGCCAGCTGTTCGTGGGATCCGCCGAGGATCAGGATCAGGACGCGTTTGAGCGCAAGCTCTACGTGATCCGCCGCGTCTGCGAGGCCCAGGCCGAACGCGCGGGGGTGGGCGGGCTGTACATCGCCTCAAGCTCCTCGCGCACCATCAACTACAAGGGCATGCTCATCTCCTGGCAGCTGCCGGGCTTCTACCCGGACCTGCGCGACGAGCGCACCAAGAGCGCCCTGGCGCTTGTGCATTCGCGCTTTTCGACCAACACATTCCCCAGCTGGGAGCTGGCCCACCCCTACCGCGTGATCTGCCACAACGGCGAGTTCAACACGCTGATGGGCAACGTCAACTGGATGCGCGCTCGCGAGAGTGCCCTGGCCAGCGAGCTCTTCGGCGACGACGTCGCCAAGATCCTCCCGGTCGTGGCGCCGGGCAACTCCGACTCGGCGACGTTTGACAACGTGATCGAGCTGCTCATGCTCGCCGGCCGCTCGCTGCCGCACGCGGTGATGATGATGGTGCCCGAGGCCTATCGAAACCGCGACGACCTCTCGGAGGACTTGCGCGGCTTCTACGACTACCACTCCTGCCTGATGGAGCCCTGGGACGGCCCGGCGGTGGTGGCTTTCACCGACGGGCGGATCGCGGGGGCCACCCTTGACCGCAACGGCCTGCGGCCCGGTCGCTGGGTGCAGACCTCCGACGGCTATGTCGTGTTGGGCTCAGAGATCGGCCTGCTGGACGTGCCTCCGGCCGAGATCGTGCGGCTGGGCCGCCTGCAGCCGGGCAAGCTGTTCCTGGTGGATCTCCAGGAGGGCCGGATCGTCGAGGACCCGGAGGTAAAGCAGCGACTGGCCACGCGCAGGCCCTACCGCGAGTGGTACCAGTCGCGCGCGGTGGCGTTCTCAAACGTCGAGCGGTGCGACCAGGTGACGCTCTCCTCCCAGCCCCTGCACAAGCGCCGCCTGGCGTTCGGGTACACCCAGGAGGACCTGCGTGTGCTGCTGATGGCGATGGGCCGCGACGGCGAAGAGCCGATCGGCTCGATGGGCAACGACGTCGCCCTGCCCATGCTCTCTGACCAGGCGCCGCCGCTGTTTTCCTACTTCAAGCAGCTCTTTGCGCAGGTCACAAACCCGCCCATCGATCCGATTCGCGAGGAAATCGTGATGAGCCTGACCACGATGGTCGGCTCGCAGCTGAACCTGCTCAGCGAGAGCCCCGAGCACGCCCATCAGCTGGTGCTCGACCGCCCCGTGCTGCTCAACTGGGAGCTTGAGACGCTGCGCCACATCTCCCACGACCTCTTCTCGGCTCACACCATCGATATCACCTGGCCGATTGAGCGCGGCGTGCAGGGGATGATCGATGAGCTGGGCCGCATCCACGCCGAGGCTCACGACGAGATCAACCGGGGGACCAACATCCTGATTCTCTCCGACCGTCAGCTGTCGCCGACGCGTGCAGCGATCCCGTCGCTGCTTGCCGTCGCCTCGGTGCACCACCACCTGGTGCGCGAGGGCACGCGCCTGCGGGCCGGGATCATCCTGGAGTCCGGCGAGCCCCGCGAGGTGCAGCATTTCGCCACGCTGATCGGCTACGGGGCGAGCGCGATCAATCCCTACGTAATGCTCGAGACCCTCGACGAGCTCGCGTTTTCAGGGCGGATCGCGCGCAAGGGCAGCAACGGCGCCAGCCCGGACCTGCTGGGCACCACCGAGGCGTGTGAGAACGCGATCAAGGCGATCTGCAAGGGCCTGCTGAAGACGATCTCAAAGATGGGAATCTCGACGATCCAGTCCTACACGGGCGCCCAGATCTTCGAGGCTGTGGGCCTGGAGCGCGAGCTGATCGACGGCCACTTCACGGGCACCGCCTCACGCGTGGGCGGCGTGGGCCTGGAGGTCTTGGCCACCGAGGCGTTGCAGCGCCACGCGCGGGCCTTCCCGCGCTCCCACGGCACGGTCAGCACCACAGGATCGCCCAGCGGCGGTTCGTTTGAGTCGCTGCTGCCCGTGGGTGGCGTGTACGCGTGGCGGCGCGACGGCGAGCGTCACATCTGGAACCCGGAGACCATCGCACTCATGCAGCACGCCGTGCGCTCGGCAAACGGCAGCGTGGGCGCGGCGCTTGCCGGTGACGCCGAGGCCCAGCAAGCCGTGCGCTCCAGCGACGCCTTTGCGCGCTTCAACGAGTACGCCGCGGCGGTCAACGAGGACGCCGCCAGCAACGCCACGCTGCGAGGCCTGCTTCGCATGCGGACCGACACCACGCGCCCGGTACCGCTGGAGGAGGTTGAGCCGGCCAGCCGGATTGTGCGCCGCTTCTGCACCGGCGCCATGAGCCTTGGCTCGATCTCGCGCGAGGCCCACGAGACGCTTGCGATCGCCATGAACCGCCTGGGGGGGCGCTCCAACACGGGCGAGGGCGGCGAGGACGCCTCGCGCTTTGTCCCCGACGCAAACGGCGACCGGCGGCGCTCGGCCATCAAGCAGGTCGCCTCGGGGCGCTTCGGCGTCACGATCCACTACCTGGTCAACGCCGACGAGATCCAGATCAAGATGGCTCAGGGCGCAAAGCCCGGCGAGGGGGGGCAGCTGCCGGGGCACAAGGTCGACGAGTACATCGGCTCGATCCGGCACACCACGCCCGGCGTCGGCCTGATCTCGCCACCGCCCCACCACGACATCTACTCGATCGAGGACCTCAAGCAGCTCATCTATGACCTGCGCTGCGCCAACCCCGCGGCCCAGGTGTCGGTCAAGCTGGTCTCGGAGGTCGGTGTTGGAACGGTTGCAGCGGGCGTCTCCAAGGCAAACGCCGACCGCGTGCTGATCGCCGGCCACGACGGCGGTACGGGGGCCTCGCCGCTGTCCTCGATCCAGTCCGCGGGAGTGCCCTGGGAGATCGGCCTGGCTGAGACCCAGCAGACGCTGTTGCTCAACGACCTGCGCTCACGCATCGTGGTCCAGACCGACGGTCAGCTGAAGACTGGCCGCGACATCGTGATCGCGTCGCTGCTGGGCGCCGACGAGATGGGCTTCTCGACGGCGCCTCTGGTGGCCACGGGGTGCATCATGATGCGGGCCTGCCATCTGAACACGTGCCCCGTGGGGATCGCCACGCAGGACCCTGAGCTGCGCAAGCGCTTCAAGGGCACGCCGGAGAACGTGGTCAACTTCTTCTTCTTCCTCGCCGAGGAAGTGCGCACGATCCTTGCGTCGCTGGGGCTGCGTTCCTTGGACGAGGCGACCGGTCGCGTGGACCTCCTTGACTCCCAGCGTGCGATCACGCACTGGAAGGCACGCGGGGTGGATCTGACGCACATCCTCACGCAGGTACAGCTGCCGGAGGGCAGCCCGCGCCACCGCGTCCAGGCGCCACCGCCGGTCCTCGACGACGCCCTGGACTGGAAGCTCGTCGAGCAGGCGCGTGCCGTCTGGGAGCGCCCCGCCGGCGAGGCCTCCGGCGAGTCGATCTCGCTGCGGGTGCCGGTGCGCAACGTCAACCGCTGCGTCGGTGGCATCCTTTCCAGCCACATCGCCCGTGTGCATGGGGCGGCGGGCCTGCCTGCCGACTCGATCAACGTCACCTTCGACGGCTCCGCGGGTCAGAGCTTTGGCGGCTGGCTGGCCCCTGGGGTCACGTTCACGCTCTACGGCGACGCCAACGACTACACGGGCAAGGGGCTCTCCGGCGGGGTGCTGGCGGTCTGCCCACGTGACGGCACCCCCGAGGGCTTTGTGGCCGAGCACAACGTGATCGTGGGTAACACGGTCCTCTACGGCGCCACCGCCGGACGGGCGTTCTTCCGCGGGCTGGCCGGCGAGCGA
>CAJCIJ010000056.1 GCA_903970315.1 Actinomycetota bacterium | reverse complement strand
AGGATGTCGTGGTGTTCGCCCAGCGGGTTGATGCTCTGCCCAAAGCCAATCAGGTCCACGGGGATCAGCTTGGTCCCCTGGTGCAGCAGCTGGTAGAAGCTGTGCTGCCCGTTTGTTCCCGGCTCACCCCAGTACACGGGGCCGGTCTGGTAGGCCACGCGCTCGCCTGAGAGCGTGACGTGTTTGCCGTTTGACTCCATGGTCAGCTGCTGCAGGTAGGCGGGAAAGCGCTTGAGGTACTGCTCATACGGCATCACCCCAATCGACTGAGCCCCGAAGAAGTTGGAGTACCAGACGCCAAGCAGGCCCATGAGGGCGGGCAGGTTGGCCGGAAGTGGAGCCGTGCGGAAGTGCTCGTCCATGGCGTGAAAGCCGGAAAGCATCTCGGCAAACTGGGACGGGCCGATCGCCACCATCGTTGACAGCCCGATCGCCGAGTCCATCGAGTAACGGCCGCCAACCCAGTCCCAGAACCCAAACATGTTGTCGGTGTCGATGCCGAATTGGCGCACGAGCTGCTCGTTGGTCGAGACCGCTGCGAAGTGCTTGGCGATTGCCGCCTCGTCGCCACCGCACGCCGCCAGCACCCACTCCCGCGCCGAGGAGGCGTTTGTGAGGGTCTCCAGCGTCCCGAAGGTCTTGGAGGAGACGATGAAGAGTGTCTGTGACGGTTGCAGGTCGCGCGTGGCCTCCACGAAGTCGGTGCCGTCAACGTTTGACACAAACCGGAATTGCAGCTCGCGCTGGGAGTAGGAGCGCAGAGCCTCGTAGGCCATCACGGGGCCCAGGTCCGAGCCGCCGATGCCAATGTTGACGATGTTGCGGATGGGCTCACCGGAGTACCCCAGCCATTTGCCCGAGCGGATGCGCTCGGCGAAGGCGGCCATGCGGTCAAGCACCTCGTGTACCTGCGCCACGACATCGACGCCATCGACGAGCAGGGTGCTGCCCTTGGGCTTGCGCAGCGCCACGTGCAGCACCGGCCGGTTCTCGGAGACATTGATCCGCTGGCCTTCGAACATCTCGTCGCGCCGGCGCTCCAGCGAGCACTCACGGGCGAGATCCATGAGCAGCGACATCGTCTGATCGGTTACCCGGTTCTTTGAGTAATCGAGGTAGAGGCCGGCGGCCTCGGCGCACATGCGCTCACCCCGGCGGGGATCGTCGGCAAAGAACTCGCGCAGATGGCGGTTCTTGATGGTCTGGTAGTGGTGGTCCAGGGCCAGGAAGGCCGGTCGCTGTGGCAGCGCAGTGGAGGGCACGGGTACTCGACTTTCTCGTTGGCGGCGATGGTGCCACGTCAGGATATGCGTCAGTTGGCTGCGCCGAGCCGCCGGCTGGGCGCGATCGGAGCCCGCGGGCCGGTACGGTGGTGCCATGCGGAGCGTGTGGCTGGTCATAAGGCGCTCGGCGGTGTCCTTCTACAAGGACGAGGGCACCCACCATGCGGCAGCGCTGACCTACTACGCGCTGATGTCACTCTTTCCCACCCTGCTTCTGGCCGTGTCGTTGCTGGGTCTCTTCGGCGACTACCCCGCCACGTATGACTCGATCGTGGGACACCTCCGCAGCGTGGTGCCACAGGCCACCCTGGCACCGCTCGCCGATGCCGTTCGCGCTGCACTGAAGAGTCGCGGGACCGCCGTGTCGGCGCTGGCCCTGGCGGTGGCCACTGCGCTGTACGGCGCCACCGGCTACCTGGCCGCCGCGCGGCGCGCCCTATGTGTCGTATTCCGCGCCCCCGGTACTCGCACCCTGCTGCGCCGCAAGCTGGTGGACAGCGCGTCGACGCTGGTGCTGCTCGCGCTCGTGCTCAGCACGCTGGTGCTGATGTTCGCCGGTGTCGACACCGCGCGCGAAGTGCTCGGATCGGCGGTGGTGTCGGTGTGGCAGGTCGTCCGCTGGCCGGGGGCCTTCGCCAGCGCGCTGGTGGTGTTCTCGTTCATCTACTACGTCACCCCCGACGTGCGCCTGAGCGCATTCCGCTGGATGCTTCCCGGGGCATTTGTGGGGGTGGCGTTGTGGGTGGGCGCCTCGGCGGCCTTCTCGGCTTACCTTGCGAACTTCAAGAGCTTCAACGTCACATACGGCTCCTTTGCGGCCGCCATCATCCTGCTGGTGTGGTTGTGGCTGACCAACGTGGCGCTGATCTTCGGCGGCGAGGTCAACGCCCAGATGGCACGCATGCGCGAGCCTGCCGCCAGCGAGGCCGGCACGCTCGCGGCGCGCGTCAACTTGCCGCGTAGACAACCGTGACGTCGGCCTGAACTTCACACGAGTCTTCGCTGGTTGCAGCGGCGTGTGCCTTGCTCTTGCGCTTGTGGTGCTTGTGCTTGGCCGGGATTGGTGTCAGCTGGCCACTGGGCGAGGAGACCGCTGTCGGTGAGTCTGCTCCTTTGGTCACGGCAGCGGTCGGCAGGAAGCCCACGCCGCAGTAGCCCAGGTAGTCGTCGCTCTCCTCGGTGAAGCTTTCCACGGGCCCAAGAGTCAGCGACAGCTGGGCGGCGACCAGATGGGCCTTGGCCTGGGCGTCGCTGATTGCCAATCCAAGCGCCTGGTTGTAGGCGGTCTGCTGCTGGACCGTCGACGCGGAGTCAGGGACTGCGGCGCCCCCGGTGCCGTTGACACTGATCTGTTGGCCTGCGAGCGCAATCGCCGCAGTCGAAAGGGCGATGCCGGTGGCGATGACCGCGGCGCCACACGCGAGCGAGATCTTGGTGAACATCGTGACTCCGTTCCTAGGGGTTTGCAGGACAGCGTTGCACAGTCCATCGGTGGCGCCCGCACGTTGGCCAACGCCGCGACTGGCAACGCTGTGACCGTTGCGACGGCCGTGACCGCGATGGGCTTCGCCTGGGGTGGGTGCTAGGCGGCGACCGGCACGGTGCGCGCGGTGGCCGGCGACCACCGGGCCATCACCCGCACGCGGGTGCCGTGGCGGGGTGTCAGGGTGACGTTGCGCCGTGCAATCCGTTCCGGCTTGGGGTCGGCCGGGGCAAGCTCGCACTGGCCAAGCACGGTCTTCAGCACCGCGCGCATCTCCATTTCCGCAAATGCAGCACCCACGCAGCGACGCACGCCTCCGCCGAAGGGGATCCACCCGTAGGTCGTCGGCGGGTCCTCCAAGAATCGCTCCGGTCGGAAGGAGAGGGGGT
>CAJCIJ010000055.1 GCA_903970315.1 Actinomycetota bacterium | reverse complement strand
GGGCGAAGCCGAAGTCGCCGCGTGGGGTCAGCACGATGATCCGGCTGAAGCGACGGCGATCACGCCACCGGACGAACCCCAGGGCTGGCCGGCCACCGGCTACAAGCGGGCGACCGTCTACTACCTCGATGAAGAGGGACGTACGGTCAACGTCGCCTCGCCGAGCAACGCCGTCCAAGGGTCGATCTCCACTCACGAATACAACGACACCAACGATGTCGTGCGCGAACTGTCACCGCAGAACCGCATCACCGCGCTGGAAGCCGGAGCCCGCTCCGCAGAAGCGGCAAAGCTGCTGTCGATCGAATACACCTACAACGGCGAAGGCGAAAAGGAACAGAACGTCCCCGAACCCGGCACGCAGCTGGTCGTAAAGCGCGGGCCCCAGCACATGGTCAAGCTGGGTGCCCCGCTCAACAAGGAAACGCTCGCGCGCGAACTGACGACCTATACCTACGACAAGGAAGAAGGCGCCAACAAGGGCGAAGTCACCGAAGCCCCGCCCGGGGAAACGTACGACCTGCTGACCGAGAGCCAGAGCTACGCCGAAGTGGCGGGCACCGGCGAACGCGCAGAACCGCGTACGACCAAGACCTCCTACTCCGGCCAGCAGGGGCTGGGCTGGAAGCTGCGCGCCCCGACTTCGGTGACCGTTGACCCGAGGTCAAGCCAGCACCCTGAAGGCCTCAACCTCACCCACACCACGATCTACAACCCGACCACTGGGCAGGTGGAAGAAACACGGGGTCCTGAGGGCCAGGGTGGCGCTAGCGCGCATGATCAGCGCACCGTCTACTACAGCGCCAAGGCCGAAGCCAGCGTCGCGGGCTGTCAGAACCATCCGGAATGGGCGGGGCTCGTATGCCAGACGATGCCCGCCAAGCAGCCCGAAGCCACGCCGGCGCCGAGCGTGCCGGTGACGACGATCACCTACGACATCTACGACCAGCCCGAAACGGTCAGCGAAGTCGTCACACAGACCAAGAGCGGCAAGCTGACGACCACCACCCGCGTCAAGAAGTACGAATACGATGGCGCCGGGCGCGTGAGCGCCACCGAAACCACGTCGAGCTCCACGGAAGACAAGGCGCTGCCGCGGGTGACCTACACCTACAGCCAAAGCACCGGAGCGCAGATCAAGCAGGCCGCAGCAGGCGACGGCACGATCGAAAGCTCCTACAACACGGTCGGGCAGCTTGTCGAATACAAGGATGGCACAGGCAACGTGGCCCACTACAGCTACGAAGAAACGGAAGGCCTCCTCACCGAACTGACCGACTCAAGCGAAAGCGGCGCGGGCAAGGCGACCTATCAGCGCTACAGCTATGACCCCACGACGAACGCACTGGTCAAGCTCGAAGACTCGGCCGCCGGCCCCTTCACGGCCACCTACGACGCCGAAGGCAAGATCACAAGCGAGACCTACCCCAACGCGATGTGCGCCAACTACAGCTACAACGCCGACGCCGAAGCCACCGAGGTGCAGTACGTAAAGACCTCCAACTGCACCGCGGCTAATCCGAAGGTCCTCTACAGCGACGCGGCCGCACCCTCAGTTCACGGCGAAACGATGGGGGAAACCTCGACGTTGGGTTCGGACGCCTACGAATACGACGCGTCCGGGCGATTGACCAAGGCGCAGGAAACGCCGGCGGCCAAAGGCTGCACAACGCGCATCTACGCCTACGACGAAGAATCCAACCGCACGAGCCTGACTACCCGCGAACCCACCGAAGGCAAGTGCGCGACTAGCGGCGGGACCACAGAACCACACACCTACGATGCCGCCGACAGGATGATCGACGCCGGTATTACCTATGACGCCCTGGGCAACGCAACCCAGCTACCCGCCGCCGATGCCGGCGGCCACGAACTGACAAGCAGCTTCTACGTCGACGGCCAGGTCCAAAGCCAGGCGCAGAACGGCTCGGCGTTCGAATACGGCTACGACCCCGAAGGGCGCGTGGCCAAGATGGTCTCGGAAACCGGGGCCGCCAAGAAGGCTGTGATCTCGCACTACGACGGCCCCGGCGAAGCCGTGGCCTGGACCTGCGAAGGGTCATCTGGGTGCGAAACGGGCAAGCAAACGCGAGACATCCCCGGGATCGACGGGTCTCTTGCCGCGATCCAGGAAAACGGCGCAGAACCGCAGATCGAGATCTCAAACCTCAAGGGCGACGCAGTCGGGACGACTGCCGATAACCAGGGGTCCGAAGCGGTCAGCACCTACAACAGCAGCGAGTTCGGAGTGCCCAACGGCGAAAAGCCCTTGCCGAAGTACGCGTGGCTGGGAGCCGCCGGCGTCTCCAGCGAGCTGCCCTCGGGCGTGATCATCGAGGGTGGCACCTCATATGTGCCGCAGACCGGCAGGATGCTCCAGACGGAGCAGGTCGAACCGCCGGGCCTTCCATATGGGTCTGGCGTCGGTGCGCCGGTGAGCTTTCAGGAGGAACCGTGGAACTTCCAGGCTGCCGCACGGTTGAGCAGTGAAGCGGCAGGGATCGAAGCGGGGTACCAGCGCGAAGCCCAAGAAGAGGCGTGCCGGGCCAACCCGGCGTCGTGTGTGGCGCCCGCGGGGGCCGGGCCAGCGGGCGCTCAGACGTCGACTGGTGGATGCCCGCTGTGCGTCGAGGCGGAAGAGGTTGAGACCGGCAAGCTACCGTCGGGAAGCGATCCGTATATAGGCTCTGGGATATACGTCGCGTTCCTCCTAACGTTTCGCGGACTCGATGTCCAGTTTCACTTCGATGAGAAGGACTCGCTGTACATTGCTGCTATCGGCACCGCCGCCGCGGCCGCATGGGTCGCCACTGTCGTGGGGCTAGCATCGAAGAATCCCGCGTGGGCGGCGCTCGTGGCCGGGGTGGTTGCCGCGTTCGGGAAGTGGAACACGGAACATATCCAGAAGCACAACTGCGTGAGTGTAGATGTCTATAATGGCCCGATAGTGTTCGCGTTGCCGGGCTATTATCGGAGCAAGGGGGAGTGCGGGTGACGGCGCGAAGGTCACGCGCGATGGACGCTTCGCGCGGCAGCTCCTCCTTGGGGCCGGTTGTCGCCGAGGTCTATGCCACCGCCGGAGTGCTTCTACTCATCGGCTCGGCGCTCGTCGTTGCTGCGCTTGCGCACGAGCGCAGCGCACTGCTGTCCGCGGTCGAGGGAGCTGTGATTGTCGCTGTGGTCGGAGCGGTGTGCGGCCGGCCGCTGTGGCGCAACTCCGCAGCCAACGCGCGGCAGACATCGGAAGGCGGTCTGGTCGAGAAGTATTGGGTTACGGTCGGCCGTGCGGTGTTCAGGACCGCGCTGATCGGGGTGCCCTTGGCCTCGGCGGTCACGCTCGTGCCGATAGATGGACAAACGGTCCCGCCGTCCGGGTATGCGCTCATGGGCGGAATGGTCCTCGCAACCGGGCTGTTTGAGGCCGCGACCGGTCTTTGGTTCCGTCGGTGGGAGGACAGGCATCGTCAGGTTCTCCTGCGACAGACGCGCCGGTGGACGTGGACCGACGGACGCAGCGGCGACAGCGAGAACGGTGCTCGCGCGACGTCGCAGCGGTCGCTCGAGTGGCCGTTGTTCGTGACGGCGTCCGGCAGCAGCGTTACCTAAGCCGCAATTCTGTCCGGCCTGAACTCGCTGCTGTGGCCAGGTTTGCGAAACGCGCTCGCTAGCTCGACCTCGGCGGTCGGATCGGACCGCCTACTGGCAGACATTGCGCGCCGCGCGGCCCGTCTGTAGCGTGTCGAAACCGTGCGGCGCACGCCAAGAACAGGTCAACGCAGGTGGTGGCGGCTCGGGCTGTTGGGTCCTGTCGTGGCCCTCGCGACCGTGGTCCCTGCCCAAGCGCTCTCCAGCGGGCAGTGGAGAAGCGAGCCAATCCCAAAGCTGACCAGCAAGCTCGGGTACGGATTCGCGAGCGTGTCCTGTGCCGCGTCCAGCGGTTGCGAGGCGGTTGGGGCGTCCGGCGCGCGCCGTAGGTCTGCGGCCGCGCTCGCGGAGTCGTGGGACGGCAGCAGATGGACCGTCTTGCACACGCCGCCGCCGAAGGGTGCGCGAGCGACTGCGCTGTGGAGCGTGTCGTGCGCGTCCGCCAACATGTGCATGGCAATCGGCAGCGCGGGTGCGTCACCCCTTGGCGAGCTCTTCAACGGCAGTCAGTGGACATTGCGAGTGCCAATGACGCCAAGTGGTGACACTGTGGTGTGGCTGCACAGCGTGTCCTGTTCGACCGCTACCGCCTGCATGGCGGTTGGAGAATCCACGGTCAAGCCCACGGGTCTCTATGGCGAGCCGCTGGCGGAGTTCTGGAACGGGGAAAGCTGGAGCGTCGTCAACGTCGGCTTGCCCGGCGGGTTGAGCACGCTCACCAGCGTGTCCTGTACCTCGCCCACCGAATGCACGGCCGTCGGCACGACTCTGTCGACGACCAGCCCGCCTTCGCCGCTGGTCGAGCGCTGGGACGGGAGTGCGTGGACGGCGCAGTCAGCGCCGCTGCCCACGGGATCGTCGGGGACGAGGCTGCTGGGGGTGTCCTGCTCCTCGGCTACCGCGTGCGTCGCCGTTGGCGAAAACTCGATCGCCGACGGCCTGCCGCTGGCCGAGTCGTGGAACGGCCAAACCTGGACGGTCATGCCAACGCCACGCCACCCTGGGCAGGTCTTCAAGGGGGTTTCGTGCAGTTCGGCGACCACGTGCTGGGCGGTGGGGTCCGACGAAGACAAGGGGCCGTCGCCCGTGGTCGCGCTCTGGAACGGCAGCACCTGGACATTGTTTCCTCGGCCCAGTCGCAGGGGATCACTTGAGGGCGTCTCGTGCATCTCGTTGACCGAGTGCACGGCCGTGGGGAATGACTCCGGCTGGGGCGGAAGTGGCCGCGGGGTTATCCCGCTGGTTGAGCTTTACCGGGCGCAAGGGTGACGCGGGTGCGCTCCGGGCCGCCTACAGATCCCGCCCGTGGCCGAGGTCGCCCAGTTCGCGCGCCCGGGCGCGCTCAAGCGCGTTCAGCGAGCGGCTGCGTTGCCGGCGTTCCAGGGCTTCTCGCCGCCGGGCCACTTCCTCAAGCGTGCGCCGCTGGGCCAGCACCCCGAGGTCGGCGCGATCGCGCAACATCGCACGCTCAACCACGTCGCGCCCGTCGACCTTGTCAGGGGCGATCACGTAGGCACGGTTGACGTCGCGCCCACGCGTCATCCCGACATAGACCGAACGAAAGCCGGCGTTCTCGTCCACAAGCGTGCCGCCGCGCTCCACGGTGCGACCCTGCACGGCGTGGACCGTTGAGAAGTACCCAAGCTCCACATTGGATCTGGCGTAGTCGCGGGACACCTCCACTGTGCGACTGGCGCCCTGGCGGGTCAGGACCACAGAGCCGTCCCGGTGGATCGCAGTCACCGTCCACTGTTCGCGGTTTCGCACGCGCCCAGGAAGGTCTTGGAGATCGTGCCACGGCAGTCTCGATGTGGCAGGAGGCCTATGATCTGTACGCGCAAGTCGGCGTTGAAGCGGGCGCAAAAGAGGCGGAGCATCGCCTGGCACTCCTGCGGAAACAGTAGACCTTCACAAAATTCAATGAAAACACACGCGGCTTGGTAGCTGAATCGAAAGCCTGA
>CAJCIJ010000054.1 GCA_903970315.1 Actinomycetota bacterium | reverse complement strand
TGGCGGTGGTGGGCTCTTGGTACATCCAGGTGCAGGCGCTGCCCTGGCAGCCGTTTGTCGTGGCAGTCCCCGTTGGCCTGCTGGCGGCGGCGATCCTTGTGGTCAACAACGTGCGCGATATCGAGACCGACGCGCGTGCGGGCAAGCGCACGCTGGCTGTCCGGCTGGGTCGCACGCGAACACGCGCGATGTTCGCGGCGACCGTGGCCGGCGCCTTCATATGCGCTCCGCTGCCGTGGGCGCTGGGCTCCATGCAGGCTTGGCTGTTCTTGCCGTGGCTGGCCCTGCCCGTGGCGGCGGCCACAGTCAACACCGTGCGCACGCGTACCGACGGGCCGTCGCTGAACGGCGCCCTGGCCCGCACGGCGATGGTCCAGCTGGTCTTCTGTGTGTTGTTCTCGGCCGGGATCCTGGCGAGCGGCGGCATAGCCCGCTGACGGGCGCGGTCGGGTGCGCTTCCAGACCGACGAGCAGACGCTCCGCTTCAGGGTGCCGTTTGCGGCCTCCTACGGCACGCTGACCGAGCGGCGCGTGATCGGCGTTGCGCTGACCGGTGCCGACGGCGTGACGGGCTTCGGCGAGGCCGCCCCGCTGGAGCCGTATGACGGCGTCAGCCTCGAAGCGGTCAGGCAGGCGCTGGAGCGTTGCCGGGTGCTGCTGGAGGCCGCCGATGCCGAGGACCGGCCCAGAGAGCAGCTTCTGGAGCGGTGCAGGCAGGCGTGCGCGCTGCCCCAGGCGCTGGCGGCGATCGATCTGGCCCTGTGGGACATCGAGGCCCGTCGTGGCGGCGTGTCGCTGGCGGTCGCCCTGAGCCAGCGCACACGCCCGACCGCCTACGTGTCGGCCAACGCGGTGATCTCGGCCACCGATCCCGGGGCGGTGGCCGCCCAGGCCGAGCAGGCGTGGCGTGAGGGCCACACGTGCATCAAGCTGAAGGTCGGCGGGCCAGACGACGAGTCGCTGGTTTGGGCTGCGCGCGAGGCCGTGGGACCCGAGGTGGGTCTGCGCCTTGACGCCAACGGTGCCTGGACCGTGCAGGAGGCTGTTGCCGCGATCGAGTCGCTGCGGCCGGCGGGCCTTGAGCTGGTCGAGGAGCCGACGCACGGGCTGGTGGCGCTGCGCGAGGTGCGCGAAGCCGTGTCGGTGCCGGTGGCGATCGATGAGACCGCGGCGCAGGATGGGGCGATCGAGTCCGGCGCCGCCGACGCCGTCTGCCTGAAGCTCTCGCGCTGCGGTGGGCCGACGGGCCTGCTCGCCGACGCGCGCCGGGCGCGCGAATGCGGCATGGACGTCTACCTGGCGAGCACCCTGGACGGCCCCATTGGGCTGGCGGGCACCCTTCACGCCGCGGCGGCGATCGGCGCGCCGATGCCACTGCGCGCATGCGGCCTTGCAACGCTGGGACTGTTTGAGGACCACGGCGACGAGCTACCGGTACGTTTCGGGGCGATGGCGGTCCCCAAGGGCCCCGGTCTGGGCATCCCGGCGGGACGGGCGCTGAGCAGGACTACACTGGACGCCTGAGGACATCGCGGTGAGGTCGGCCATAGCCGGTCAGGCCACGCGCCTTGACTTCGGGGTTTCGTGTTCTGAACGCTGTACCGCCGCCCATGTCCTTGCCACTTCCAACCGCGGCAGACCGCTCCACGGCCGACGTGGATCGAGGCCTGGTCTCCCAGATCGAGGCGGGCCGCGGCGGCGCGTTTGACGAGCTCTACCGGCGTCATCAGGCAGCCGCGTTTCGGCTGGCGCGATCGCTGTGCCGTGACGAGGGCCGCGCCCAGGAGGCCGTCCAGGACGCCTTTATGGAGGTCTGGAACCATCCCGCCCGGTATGCGGCGCAGCGCGGCGCAGTGGCGGGCTGGATCATGTGCATCGTCCGCTATCGCGCCCTGGACGTGGTCCGTCGCAACGTCAAGCACGCCTCCCACCGAGCCGATGCCGGCGAGATCGAACTGCACGTCGCGCCGGGCGCCACAGCGCTGACCGTCGCCGACCGCGACGAGGCCGACCGGCTGACAAGCCTTCTAGCAACCCTTCCCGACCGTCAGCAGGAGGTCATTGCGCTGGCGTTCTACGGCCAGCTCACTCATATCGAGATCGCGGCGCGACTGCACCTGCCGCCGGGCACGGTCAAGGGCAGGATGCGCCTGGGTTTGCAGACCTTACGCGGCGATCTGCAACAGGCCGAGGTCGCCGAGCGCTGGCATGGCGTGCTCACCGGTGCCTTCTACGACGGCCACCTGGATCGGGCGCTGGAGGTGGTGCGCGAGGCCACGAGCGAGATGCCCGCGGCGACCATGCTCGACGATGTGCTGGCGCCGGCCATGCACGCGATCGGGTCGTTGTGGGAGCGCAGCGAAATCACGATCGCCGATGAGCAACGCGCCAGCGCCACCTGTGACCGTTTGCTGGCGGAGGTCGCTCCGCTGCTGGAGGTGGCCACGGCGAACAGCCGCGAGACAGTCGTGTTCGCTCCCCTGGACGGCGAGCGCCACACCTTTGGGCTACGGATGGCCGGCAGTGTGCTCGCGGGCGCCGGCTACGACACCGTGGTGGTCGCTCCGGGAACGACCACAGCGCAACTGCGCATCGAGCTTGACCGCCACCGTCCGGCGATGGTCGCGCTCTCCACGACCATGTCGCACCCCGGCACGCTGGCGGCGACGCTGGGCGTGATCCACGACACGGTTCCCGGTGCCCACACGATCACCGGCGGCTCCGCTGCTCCGGACGTCGGCCCCGACGCGACCGTGCACCACGTCGCGCGCCTGGACACGATGGTCTCGACGGTCACAGGCCTGCTCCGGCCACCGGCCCGCCGCCGCCCGCCCGCGCAGGGATCGCCCAGCGGGCACTGATCTGGAAACGGTTGCCCCTACGTAGTGGGTTAACGGCGCGATCGGGAGGTCCTCTCGGCGGCTGCAAACCCAAGGAGCAACCATGAACCCCCAGATCAATCTGGCAGAGATCGACGTCGACGGAGCAGTTCGCGAAGCCGGCGAGGAGGCCTTTGGCGACACCCGCCTCTCATTCCTGAAGAAGGCCACCGTGGCAGGAGGCGCAGCCCTCAGCGGCGGCGCAGTGCTGTCGGCACTGGCCCCAAGCGCATTTGCCTCAGCCGGACGCCCACCGTCGTCCTTTGGCAAGGGCGACATCGGCATCCTCAACTACGCCCTGACCCTTGAGTACCTGGAGGCCGCCTTCTACAACGGCGCCACCGCGGCCAACATGGCGCTCAGCTCCCAGGCCGCCTCGTTTCTGAAGGTCGTCACCAAGGACGAGAACGCCCACGTGGCATTCCTGAAGAAGGCGCTTGGCTCAAAGGCCGCCAAGCAGCCCAAGTTCGACTTCAAGGGCGCAAACACCAGCCCGGAAATGTTCATGAAGACCGCATTCGTGCTGGAGAACACCGGCGTGCACGCCTACTCCGGCCA
>CAJCIJ010000053.1 GCA_903970315.1 Actinomycetota bacterium | reverse complement strand
CCATCGATGCCGACGGCAGCGCCCACGGGAGCATGGAGGGGGCCAGCCGCTTCCCCCGCCACTGGGTCTACGACGCCTCCGGGAAGCTCTCCCACAAGTCCGGCCTGGCCGACTTCAAGGACTGGTACCGCGTCTCATTCGGCCGCCACACTCCGTGGGGCGACCAGGACTCAAAGGCGCTCGTCACGGTGGTGGAGACCGCGCTTGAGCGCCGCCTCTCCGGCCAGCTCATGGCCAAGGCCTCAAAGCCCAAGATCAGGCGCTTGAAGGCCGGCGCCACGCTGGTACGCCAGGGCGACGAGGGCTCGGAGGTCTTCCTCATCCTCGACGGCGTCCTGCGGGTCGAGCACGACGGCGAGCGGTTGGCCGAGTACGGGCCCGGCGCCATGCTCGGCGAGCGCGCACGTCTGGAGTCCGGCAAGCGCACGTCCACTCTTGTCGCCGTCACCGCGTGCCGCGTGGCCTGCGTGGAGGCCGACCAGCTCGACCGTTCGGCGCTGTCGCAGCTCTCCAAGGGTCACCGGCGGGAGAAGGCAGCACGGGGCTGAGCCTGCGTGCGGGTCTACCTCTGCGGGGTGCGCGGCTCCACCCCGGCGCCCGGCGCTGACTTCGTCCGCTACGGCGGGCACACGCCCTGCGTAGCCGTCGCGCACGACGACGCCTCTGCGCCCACGCTCATACTCGATGCCGGCACCGGGATTCGCTCGGTGTCAAAGCTTCTGGACGGCGGCCCCTTCGCCGGGACCATTCTGCTCACCCACCTGCACTGGGACCACGTGCAGGGTCTTCCCTTCTTCGCCGCCGGTGACCGCGACGACGCCGAAGTGGACCTCCTATTGCCCGAGCAGGCCGACGGTGCCAGCGCCGAGGCGGTCCTGTCGCGGGCGATGTCGCCGCCGCACTTCCCCATGACCCCGTCTGACCTGCGTGGCGCCTGGACCTTCCAGTCGGTGGCACCCGGCGAGCGGCAGATGAGCGGCTTCACCGTCCTCGCGCGCGAGATCCCGCACAAGGGCGGGCGCACGTTCGGATACCGCGTCAGCGACGACCACTCCACGCTCACCTTCATGCCCGACCACTGCCCCACCGAGCTTGGCGACGGACCCGAAGGGTGCGGCGCCTACCACGCCGCCGCCGTCGAGCTTGCCCTCGACGCCGATCTGCTCATCCACGACGCCCAGCTTTTGAACCCCACCGAGCTTGCCGCCGAAGCGCGCTTCGGGCATGCAAGCGCCGACTACGCCGCCGGCCTGGGCCGGCACGCCCAGGCGCGCTCGGTGCTGCTGTTTCACCACCGGCCCGATCGCACCGACGCCGCGCTGGACGAGGTGGCGGCACGCTTCGCCGATGGCCCCGGCGTCGCCCCTGCGGTCCAGGGCTCGGTGCTGGAGCTGTGAACTCCACCCCTCCCCAGGTCCGGGACAGCTCTCCGGATGCCGTGGTTGTCGGGTCCGGGCCAAACGGGCTGGCGGCCGCACTCACACTTGCGCGCGCCGACCTGAACGTGGCCGTGTACGAGGGCGCCCACACGCCCGGCGGGGGATGCCGCACCGAGGAGCTCACGCTGCCCGGGTTCTTCAGCGACGTCTGCTCCACAGTGCACCCGCTGCTTGCCGTCTCGCCCTTCTTTGCCCGCGCCGCGTTGCCCGGAGTCACGCTGCGGACTCCCGAAGTGGCCTTCGCGCATCCCCTCGACGGGGGGCGCGCCGCCGCGGTGTCCGGCTCGGTCGCCGAGACCGCCGCCACGCTGGGCACCGACGCCAGGGCCTACCGTCGCCTCTTTGGCCCCATCGTCGACCACAGCGACGACGTCCTGGATGCCGTGCTCGCGCCCCTGCTGGCCCCACCGCGCCACCCTCTGCTGATGGCCCGATTTGGGCTGCGCGCGCTGCCCCCCCTGACCTGGCTGGCGCGCGCCTTCAGGAGCGATGAGGCGCGGGCGTTGCTGGCCGGGCTCGGCGCCCACTCCATCCGGCCCCTGACCGAACCTGGCACCGGCGCGTTTGCGGTGCTGCTGGGCACCACCGCCCACACGGTCGGATGGCCCGTGGTCCAGGGCGGTAGCGCCCGCATCGTGGACTCGCTGCTGGACCAGCTGGCCGGTGCCGGCGCCGAGGTGCACACCGGGCGGTGGATCACCGGCCTCGATCAGCTGCCCACCAGCCGGGTCACAATGCTTGACGTCGCCCCGCGTGAGCTGCTGAGCATGGCCGGCGACCGGATCCCCGCGCGCAGCGCCCGAGCCCTGAACCGCTACAAGTACGGGTCGGGGGTCTTCAAGATCGACTGGGCCCTCTCAGGGCCCGTCCCTTGGGCCGCCGAGGCCTGCCGCCGCACCGCAACAATCCATCTCGGCGGCACGTTGGAGCAGATCACCGCCAGCGAGGCCGAAGTCGCCGCCGGTCACCATCCCGCACGCCCGTTCTGCATCGTCGTGCAGCCCACCGTTTCCGACCCCACCCGGGCGCCCGACGGCAAGCACGTCCTCTATGCCTACTGCCATGTCCCGCCAGGCTCCAAGGTGGACATGAGCGAACGCATCGAAGACCAGATCGAACGGTTCGCGCCCGGATTTCGCGATCTGGTGATCGGCCGCCACGCCATGGTGGCCACCGAGATCGAGCGACACAGCCCCAACTACGTGGGCGGCGACATCAACGCCGGGGCCGCAACGCTGCGCCAGACCATCTTCCGGCCGACCGTAACCGCGCGCCCCTACCACACGCCCATCCCCGGCGTCTATCTCTGCTCCTCCTCCACGCCGCCCGGCGGCGGCGTGCACGGCATGTGCGGCTACGGCGCTGCCCGCGCCGCCATCAAGGACCTGGGGATCGCCCCGTGAGCCCCACGGTCTCCAGCGCCTGGTAGGTGGCGCCCGCCGGCGCAAGAAAGGAGCGGTAGAGCGCCATCGTCTGTGGTGCGAAGACAAGCGACGGTGTCGCCGGCAGCGCCCGCGCCTTTGGCCAGCCGCGCGCACCCATCCGGGCCACCGTGATGTGCGGGCGAAAACGCCTGGGACCTCCAGCCCCGTCGAGCGCCGGGACGACCTGACCAAGCGCCGCCACCAGCCGGCCTCTGAGCGCGTTCAGATCGCCCTCGGGGTCGCGCACCTCCACGGCAAGCACACGCGGCCTGCCGGCCGGCAGCCACACCGGGGCACCCAACGCGAGCTCGCCCAGGGGGTGTGCCGAGGCCTGCACTGCGCCGCCTATCGCCGCCAGCTCGCTGGTCGGACAGTCGCCCAGAAAGCAGACCGTCAGGTGCAGGGAATCGGGGTCAAGCACGCGGACCGTGCCCGACCCAACCTCCGGGACCGACGTGCCGCGGATCGCCGCCCTGGCCCACCCTGCCAGGCGCTCGCGCACCAGCTCCGGAAGATCGACGGCCACGAACAGCCGCGCGCCCGCGCTGCGCGCCATTTCAGGGCGCGGACGTCCCAGCCTGGCCGGCCCGATCGCTCGCCGGCTCCGGCACCGTCGCGCCCGAGTCCGCCAGAAGCCTGCGCAGCAGGTGCATCGCCACCGTCGTCGCCCGCGCACGCACATCGCCGCGCGAGCCCGGCAACGTCACCGACCTCGTCAGGTGCTTCGCCCCCCGCGCCGCGCTCACCCACACCAGGCCCACCGGCTTCTCCGGTGTTCCCCCGTCGGGACCCGCAACGCCCGTGACCCCTACTCCCACCTCGGTGCCCAGGCGCCCGCGCGCGCCGTCGGCCAGGGCCTCGGCGACCTCCGCAGAGACGGCCCCGTGGCGCTCGATCAGAGCCTCCGCCACGCCAGCCAGCTCGCCCTTGGCCTCGTTGGCGTAAGCCACAACGCCACCGCGGAAGTAGCGCGAGGACCCTGCAAGGTCGGTCAGGCGCGCCGCCAGCAACCCCCCCGTGCAGGACTCCGCCGTGGCGATCGTCGTCCCCGACGCCACCAGCATCTGCGCCACCTGCTCATCCACCGTGGCACCGTCGGTCGAGAACAACATGGCCCCGTGACGGCCGCGCACGAACTCCTGGAACGCCAAGTAGGACGGCGAGGCCTCCGGCGCATACGTGGTGGAGACCTCGATCTCGCCGTTGTGCAGGCACGTCGTGATCTCCAGGTCCCCCAGAGCCACGCCCTCCTGCTCTGCCGCCCGCAGCGTGGCCGCGATCTCTGACTCCGGGATCCCGAAGATGCGCATCACTCCCTCGCGGATCTCCCCCACGCCCGCCAGCGCCGCGCGCACCAAATCGGTGCCAAGCGCCACCTCGAACATCGGCTGAAGCTCACGTGGCGGCCCCGGAAGGGCCACGATCGTTGGGCCGTCGCCACCCTCGCGGCCGTCGCTGCCGGCGCGACCACCGGGCGGGACCACCAGGCCCGGGGCGGTCCCCACCGGCTCAAGCACCGTTGCGCCTTCCGGCACCATCGCCTGCTTGCGCGTACCCGCCGCCAGCGCGCCTGTGTCGAGGTTCTCGAACCGCTTGCGCAGCGGCTCCACGATCGCCGCGATCCGCTGTTCCAGGGGCTCGTCGAGCACCATCTCCACGCCCTGCACCTCGGCGACCATCGCAGCCGTCAGATCGTCGGCGGTCGGTCCCAGGCCGCCGCTTGTGATCACCAGGTCCAACCCCTCTCCCACCATGAACCGCAGCGTTGCGCCGACGTCCGACGGTCGGTCGCCCACGATCGACACATACGCCACGTCCACCCCGGACTCGCGCAGCCTGCGCGACAGCCAGGGCCCGTTGC
>CAJCIJ010000052.1 GCA_903970315.1 Actinomycetota bacterium | reverse complement strand
GGGGGTCGCGTTCGCGGTCACCAGCGGCCGGCCGCCACGGGGGATGTCCATGCTCGTGGCGCCCCTGGGGCTGACAACGCCAATCGCCGCTTTCAACGGAGGGCTGATCGTTGGGCCCGACATGTCCGTGGTGCGTGCGCGCACCATCCCCGATCCCATCGTCGGGCAGGCACTCCAGTTACTTGACGAGCGCAGCATCGACGCGTGGATCTACAGCGGCGCCAACTGGCTCGTGCGCGACAAATCGGCGCCACACGTCGACCGCGAGGCGGCGACGGTGGCGTTTGCTCCCATGGTTGTGCCGAACTTTGACGGTGTCGCAGACGTGGTCAAGATCGTGGGCATCAGCGACGACCCCAAGGCTCTGGGCGACGCCACGGCGGCTGCTCGGCAGACGCTCGGCGACCACGTCTCGGCGGCGCAATCGCAGCCGTACTACCTGGACATCACCCACCCCCAGGCCAACAAGGGCCACGTCGCCGATTATCTGTGCAAGCACCTTGGCATCACAAACGACCAGCTGGCCACGATCGGCGACATGCCAAACGACGTTCTCATGTTCGCGCGCTCGGGCCTGAGCATCGCCATGGGCAACGCTTCCGCCGAGGTGCAGCGGGCGGCGCGGCGCGTGACCGCGTCAAACGACGACGAGGGCTTCGCCGCGGCGATGGAGCGGTTCGTGCTGACCGCCGACCGCGCCTGATCGAGCGCACACGGGCGACCGCCAGCGGGTCCGCCGACGGCCTGCGCCCCCGTGAGATGACGCGCGAGGCGCAATCACGAGCCGGGGTTCGGAGTGGCGGGAACGGGCAGGTTCTCGATGGCCGCCAGCAGCGCCGCACGGTCGCGACCGATACTTGCCTGATCGCGGGCGGCCGCCGCCACGGCGGCGGCGTGAATCGAGCGCACCGCGCCCACGGCGTCACAGCCGGCGACGTCGCGCCAAAACGAGCGGCGCATGACCGTGAAATCGGCGCCCACCCGCATCAACTCGCCCAGCAGGAGCGCCGCGGGGATCGGGTCGCCGCCCTGCGGGACGGTCATGCCGCCGAACCCGAACGGCACGTCGACGCAGATGCCACGCAGCCGCTGCACCGTGCCATCGGCGATCGCCGTAAACAGTGACGGGGAGCGGCGGGCGATCGCGAGGTCGTGCAAACCCACGTAGACGCGCGTCAGCGGCAGCGACACGAGCGGCTTGGGGTCTGCGACGGCCTCCACCGTCTCGAGCATGATCCCCACCCCGCAGCGGCCGCCTGCCAGGTCGAGCACCTGCTCAACCTCCTGGGGCCCGCGCACCATGGGAACCAGCAGCTCATCGGCGCCAAGACCGACAGCCAGCTCGATCTGCGCGGGCGTCCCATCGCCGACGGAATCGATCCGGCAAATCACCGGCTCGGCGGTCGCAGCACGGATGCGTCGCAGGTCGTCTTGGGTGTCCCCCGACACGACCGTGTCGGCGCCGGACTGCCGCTCGGCCTTGCCCGCCCGCTCCCAGTCGATCACGATCGCAGCCGCACCACCTGCCACCGCCTGCTGCGCCAGCTGGGGTGAGGCCGTAAAGAGCAGCAGTTGTAGTGTCATGATTACCGCGATGTTCAGCCCGCTGCCCAGCCGGCGCCCAACCGCCTCCAGCGGACTCTAGCCCCGTGTCGGGCCGAGCACAACGCCGAGGCTCCGGCGAGCCTGCCTGCAGATCGCGGCGACACGATCGCGATAGGGCAGTGCGGGCTTGGCGCTTTGCGGTAAGCGAGTTCGGCGCGTTGCGTGCAGAGCGCCGTCGCCTGGGGGTGCGCCGGGCGGTGGTCCAGCGCGTCAAGTCAAACCTCGATCTGGACGGCGTCGACGGCGAGACCCTGTCCACCCTGGCGGCGCGCATCGACGCCACCCGCGCCGAGCTGGCCGCGGCAGTCGAGCAAAAGGACCGCGAGCTTGCGGCGGCCCGCGAGACGATCGCTGCCTACGCGGGCCTGACCGATGCGATCGCTGCGCAGCTTGAGCACCACAACCTGGCCACCCCCTACGTGGCGGGCCCCGCCATGGTTGAACGCCTGCTCGCATTGGGGTACTGGCTGGCCGAGCAGCCGCCCACGGACCTACTCGTGTCGGTGATCATCCCGACCCGCGAACGCCCCGATCTGGTGCTGGAGGCGATCGCCTCGGTACAGGCGCAGACCCACCCGCACTGGGAGGCGATTGTGGTGGACGACGGCAGCGTCGATCGGACGCGGGCCACCCTCGCGGCGATCGACGACGAGCGCGTGCGCTGTATTCGCACCGACGGCTATGGCCCCGCGGGGGGACGAAACGCCGGACTTTCAGTCGCTCGCGGGCAGGTGGTCGCGTACCTGGACGATGACAACCTGATGCTGCGGGGATGGCTGGCCGCGGTCGCATGGGCGTTTGCGCGATTCGACGATGTCGACGTCCTCTACGGGGCCCGCGTCGTGGAGGACGAGAGCCCGCTCGGGTCCGGGGGAGTGCTGCCCCGGCTGTTCTTCTGTCCCTTTGACCGCGACAGGCTGCTGCAGTCCAGCTACCTGGACACGAACATGATCGCCCACCGTGCGGGCCTGCCGCAGGCCTATTGGGACCGCGGGGTGTCCGGCGCCGCCGACTGGGACCTGATGATCAGGCTGACCGAGAGCAAACCGGCGCTTGCGCTCCCGGTGGCCTCGGTCCTTTACAGGACGGGAGCGCCCCACCGCGTCTCGCACAGCGGACTGGTCGCAGAAGGCGTGCAGAAGCTGCAGGAACGGTTGAAGGCCGAACGGCCCTGAGCCGAGCCATGGGCTCGCGGGTAGCCCGATGCCCGATGCCAGGTGTCCGCCGCGATCAGCCGGCGGCGGCCTTGACTGTCAGCTTTCCTTCCATGCCGGCCTCGCGGTGACCGGGCACTGCGCAGTAATACGTGTAGGTACCGGGCCCCAACTTCACCTTGAAGCTCTTGGTGCCGTGGTCGAAGATCGGCGTTTCACCAAGGACGGTGTTGCTTGAGTTGACCAGCACCACGCTGTGGTCCAAGGGAGAGTTGTTGGTGAACGTGATCGTATCGACGCCGGCGGGTGCAGTGATCGAGCCCTGGTTGTACTTGAGCATGCCGCCGACGTTGGCTTCGATCCTGATCACAGACGAGCTCGACCCAGAAGGCACGCTGCCGGCCGTCTTGTTGATCCCCGCGGCGGTCTTGGTTGCGGCAGCCGTCT
>CAJCIJ010000051.1 GCA_903970315.1 Actinomycetota bacterium | reverse complement strand
TGGCCTCGGCGCCCGAGTTGCAGAAGTAGACCTTGCCGCCGAGGCTCGACCGCGAGAGGCGCTCGGCCAGGCGCATTGCGGGCTCCGTGTAGAAGAGGTTGCTCGTGTGCATGAGGATCCCCGCCTGCTCGCGCACGGCCGCCACCACGTGCGGGTGGCAGTGCCCGACGTTCGTCACCGAGATGCCGCTGAGGAAGTCCAGGTACTCGTTGCCCTCGGCATCCCAGAGACGCGTGTCGAGGCCGCGCACGAACTCGACCGGGAAGCGCGCATAGGAGGCGATCACGCTCCGGGCCTCGATCTCCTGCAGCTCGGCGAGGCTCATGCGGCTGCCATCTCGATCTTCGTGCCGATGCCGTCGTCGGTGAAGAGCTCGAGCAGCAGCGAGTGGACGATCCGCCCGTCGATGATGTGGGCCGCGCCGACGCCGGCCTCGATCGCCTCCACGCAGGCGGCGAGCTTCGGGCGCATGCCGCCCTCCACGGTCGCAAGCTGCTGGCGCACGTCGTTCGCATTGGCGCCGGAGATCAGGCTGGCGGGATCCTCGGGGTCGCGCAGCCAGCCGGTCACATCGGTGAGAAAGATGACCTTGTAGGCCTGGATCGCACGCGCGACAGCCCCGGCGGCCTGGTCGGCGTTGACGTTGTAGGAGTTGCCGTCGCGGTCGGAGCCCACCGAGGCGATCACGGGTATGTAGTCACGAGCGACGTGCTCGATCACGTCGACGTTGACCCGCTCGATGTCGCCGACGAAGCCGATGTCCTGTCCGTCGGGCCCGGGCCGGCGGGCAACCCGGAAAAGCAGCCCATCGTCGCCACAGAGCCCCACTGCGGGCTGCCCGTGGCGATTGATGCGCGTGACGATCTCCTTGTTGACCTTGCCGACGAGCACCATCTTGGCCACCTCCACGGTGTCGGCGTCTGAGACGCGCAGGCCGCCGACGAACTCCACGGGCATCCCCAGACGCTCCATGTAGGCGGTGATCTCCGGGCCGCCCCCGTGCACGACGACGGGGTTCAGGCCGACGTACTTCAGCAGCACGACATCGCGCGCGAAATCCTCGCGTAGCTGCGTGTCGAGCATTGCGGCCCCGCCGTACTTGATCACCACGGTCTTACGGTGAAAGTCACGGATATACGGCAGGGCTTCAAGGAGCGTGCCGACGGAGGCCCCGGGTACGCGACGGTCGGGTGTGCTCACGTCGTGTACTCCGCGTTGATGGTCACGTATTCGTGCGAGAGGTCCGAGAACAGCACCTCGACTCCGGGGTCCCCGGCGCGCGCGCCGGGGAGGGTGATCGTGT
Organism: Actinomycetota bacterium; assembly: GCA_903970315.1. Taxonomy (GTDB): domain Bacteria; phylum Actinomycetota; class Thermoleophilia; order Solirubrobacterales; family Solirubrobacteraceae; genus Palsa-744. Next base: position 6,250 of record CAJCIJ010000051.1, on the reverse strand, counting down.
ACTCGATCTCACTGGCGGACACCGCCTGCTCCAGGGCCTCCTGGTCCTTGTCAACTGCCGCACCGCCGGCGCAGACTGGCACACCCTCGATGGCGATGTCTACGGGCAGGACCTCGCTGCCGGGTAGAGCGGCGCCGACGGCCTGCACGATTCGCCCCCAGTTGGCATCGCCGCCGTGTAGCGCGGCCTTGACCAGTGGCGAGTTGGCAACGGCGCGAGCGGCGAGCTCGGCGTCGGCGGGGTCGCCGCCGTGGACGACCACGCGACCGACCCGCAGGGCACCCTCGCCGTCGGCGACGGTGAGGATCGCGAGCTGGCGCATCATCGCGTCGAGCGCCTGGGCAAAGCGCGCGTAATTCTCACTGCCGGCCTCCACGCGCACGCCGCTGGCCCCGGAGGCCATCAGGATCACGGTGTCGTTGGTCGACAGCTGTCCGTCGACGCTGATGCGTTCAAAGGAACGGGCGACGGAGGGTCGCAGGAGGGCTTGGGCAGCATCGGAGGAGAGGGCGGCATCGGTCTGCACGAAGCACAGCAGGGTCGCGAAGCGGGGCGAGATCATCCCGGCACCTTTGCACTGTGCCGACAGCCGCACCGTGCCGCCGTCGAGTGAGACCTCGAGGCTGGCGCGCTTCTGGAAGGCGTCCGTGGTCTCGATCGAACGCTGGAAGTCGTCGAAGCCCTCGGCGCTGAGCACCTTGGTGGCATCCAGGACGCCACGTGTGACCTTGTCCATGGGCAGGTAGGTGCCGATCTCCCCGGTTGAGGCGATGGCAACCTGCTCGGGTGCCACGCCGGTCGCAACGGCGGTTGAGCCCTGGACTCTGGCGGCGTCGTCGAGGCCGCGACGGCCGGTGGCGGCATTGGCGCAGCCGGCATTCACGGTCACCACGCGCAGCTCGCCCAGTCGGCACCGCTGGCGGTTGAGCACTACCGGAGCGGCGGCGGCGCTGCTGGGGGTAAAGCAGGCGGCGCTGACGGGCTGCGGGCCGTCGCAGACCATTACGCCGATGTCGTGCTTGCCGCTGGGCTTGATCCCGCAGGCCACGCCGGCCGCGCGAAAGCCGGCGGGTAGTTGTGACAGGGACTCGGCTTCGCGCACGTGGCCGGGCGCCGAGACCCAGCGCGAAGCGAAGAACGGGCCGGGCCGGGGGCCGAGGGGCGCGTCGCCTCTGACATCGCTGCCAAGGGTCATGACAGGCCCGCTGCCTCGGGCTGGCCGAACATCAGGTTGAGATTCTGGATGGCCTGCGAGGAGGTGCCCTTCCAGAGGTTGTCGATGGCTGCCAGCAGCACCAGCTTGCCGGTGTGGGAATCGCTGGCGGCGAAGACGCGGCAGAGGTTCGTGGCCATGACGTCGCGCGTGCCGGGCGGGACCGATGCCACCTCCACGAAGGGCTCCTGTGCGTACGCTGCGGCGAAGAGCTCATCGAGCTCGGCCTGCGCCACCGCCCGGGTGGGGGTTACGTAACAGCTCGCCAGCTCGCCCTGGTCCAGGGGAACCAGGTGGGCCTGGAACTGCACACGCAGGTCGGCCCCAAGCCGGGCCAGCTGCTCCTCGATCTCGGGTGTGTGCCGGTGAGCGGCGACCTTGTAGGGCAGGATGTTCTCCCCGGCGGCCGACAGGTGGGTGGTGTCGTCGTAGGTGCGCCCGGCACCGGAGATGCCCTGTTTGGCGTCGATCACGACGTCGGCGATCAATCCCGCGCGCGCCAGGGGAGAAAGCCCCAGTAGAGCCGCGGTGGGGTAGCAGCCGGGGTTGGCGACGATGGTGGCGGCGGCGATCCGCTCGCGGTGAAGCTCGGTGAGGCCGTATACCGCCTGGTCGAGCAGGTCGGGCCGTGGGTGTGTGCCGTACCACTTCTCATAGGTGGCCAGCGAGCCCAGGCGAAAATCGGCGCTGAGGTCGATCACCCGGGCGCCGAGATCGCGAAATGCACCGACCGTGGGGGCGGCTGCGCCGTGTGGGTAGGCGACGATGGCTGCGTCGATGCCTGCCAGCGAGGGCACGTCCAGCTCGGCCAGCGCCAGGGGCACGCGATAGCGGGGATAGACGTCGCACAGCCGGCGGCCGACCTCCGAACGCCCGGTGACGGCCACCAGCTCAAACCCGGGGTGGCGCCAGAGCAGGTCGGCGGCCAGAGCGCCGGCGAACCCGGTCGCTCCGGCGACGACGACGCGCGGTGCGCCGGCCGACGCGGGTTGGCGCTCGGCGTGCGCGGCAGCGGTCAGGCTGCTTCCGTCGTGTCCGGCGGGCGTGTCCATGGGCTCATCCACGCAGCTCACCGCCCAGGCCAGCGATGGCGGCCACGATGCGGGTCCACACGGGCTCGACGTCGCCGTCTGAAAGTGTCCGGGAGGCGTCCTGGAAGGCGAGCTGGAGTGCCAGGGAGCGCCGGCCGTCGCCCACCTGCGGGCCGGTGTAGACGTCGAAGATGCGCACGTCTGTGAGCGTGGGCGCCCCGGCGGAGCGTACGGCCTCCTGCAGGCGCGCTGCGGACACGCCGGCAGGCAGCACGGCGGCCAGATCGCGTCGCAGGGGAGGAAACGAAACGAGATCGCGGTATGGGTGCTCGGCGGCGGCGGCAATAGCCACGAGGGCGTCGAGGTCAAGCTCCATTGCGGCGGTGACCGCGGTCGGGCCGGAAGCCTGCGCGCCGGCGCCGCCCCCGTCGCGGGCCAAAGCCGGGTGAAGCTCGCCGGCCCAACCGACGGTCGAGCTCTGGCAGATCACCTCGGCGCACCGCCCGGGATGCAGGAAGGGATACTGCTCGCCGTCGGCGGGCTCACAGGAGACGGTGACGCCCAGCGCTTGGGCCAGCGCCTCCAACACACCCTTGACCGCGAAGAAGTCGGCGTTGGGCGGATCGGGCGCCTGCCAGCTGGGCGGCAGCGCGGGTCCGGTCATCAGGACGCCCAGGGCCGTGTGCTCGTGCACGCCGGGGGCGGTGCCGGCAGCGTCGGCGGCCAGGAACACGGTGCCGATCTCAAAGATCGACACCGAGGCGGCCCCGCGCGCGAGGTTGTGCGCGGCGACGGCGCGCATCGAGCCCAGGAGCGTGGAGCGCAGCTGGGACTGCTCCCTGGATAGCGGGTCTTGGAGCTCCATGACCCGCCGCAGCGGATGATCGAGTCCGAGGCGCAGCTCATCGAGCGTGTCGGGCGAGGCAAAGGTCCACCCCATCACCTGATAGAGCCCGCACCCCACCAGCGCGTCGGCAGCTCGACGGCGTAGCCGCTGCTCCCGGCTGAGCACCCCGTAGGCGCCGCGCCTGGCGGGAAGCGAGGCGGGCAGCTCCGAGAGCCCGGCGATACGGGCGATCTCCTCGATCAGGTCGGCCTCGCGGGTTACGTCGTTGCGCCGCAGTGCGGGCACGAAGACCTCAACCTCGCCGTCGCCGCCGGCCACACCGAAGTCCAGTGCGCGCAGGATCTCTGCCTGGCGCTGGGCGGGGACGTCCATGCCGAGGATGGCGCGCAGGCGGGCACCACGCAGGACTATGGGTCCCGGCGCCGCGTCCGGGGCACCGATATCGACAGTCCCAGGCGCCAGGCTGGCACCACACACCTCGACCATCAGGGCGCTGGCCAGGGCCTGCGCGTAGTCACAGGCCTCGGTGGCCAGCCCCTTCTCAAAGCGCGAGGAGGCCTCGCTGCGCAGCCCGAGTGCCCAGGAGGCGCGGTGGATGGTGGGTCCGTCCCAGCTTGCGACCTCCAGGAGCACCCGTGTGGTGTCGGCGGACACCTCCGACCGCGCGCCGCCCATGAGGCCCGCTATCGAGGTGGGCCCGTCGGCGTCGTCGATGACGACCATGTCGGTATCCAAAGTGCGCGTCTGCCCGTCGAGCGTCTGCACAGGCTCGCCGGCGTTTGCGCGGCGCACGGTCAGCCGGCCCCCCGCCACCCGGTCGAAGTCAAAGGCGTGCAAGGGCTGGCCGGTGGCGAGCATCACATAGTTGGTGATGTCGACGACGTTGTTGATGGGCCGCTGCCCGGCGGCGGCAAGGCGCGCCTTCAGCCACAGCGGCGATGGGCCCACCTGCACGTGATCGAAAAGCCGCGCAGTAAACCGGGGGCACAGGTCGGGGCACTCGACGGTCACGCTGACGCTGTCAACAGGCCCTGCGGACCCGGGATCGTCGCTCCAGGGAGGCGCAGAGAGGGGCGCGCCGGTGGCGGCATGCAGCTCGCGGGCCACGCCGTAGACGCCCAGGCAGTCGGGCCGGTTGGGTGTGATCTCAAGCTCGAGCACATCGGTGCCGACGGGAAACGCCCGCTCCAGCTCGTCTCCGGGAGCGAGCCCCAGGGCCGCGGCAGGGCCATCGAGCACCATGATCCCGGCGTGATCTGCACCGATTGACAGCTCGTCCTCGGCGAGGATCATTCCCTCCGAGACCACGCCGCGCAGCTTTGCCTTGGCGAGCTTTGAGCCGTCGGGCATCACGGCACCGGGCATGGCGACGGCGACGGTCTGGCCGGCGGCCACGTTGGGGGCGCCGCAGACGATCGTGGCGGGGCCATCGGGACGCGCGGCACCGAGATCGACCTCGCAGACGCGCAGCCGGTCGGCGTTGGGGTGGCTGGAGACCTCAAGGACCCGCCCGATCACGAACCCTGACGGGTGGGGGGCGCCGTGGTGCAGCACGGCCTCGACCTTGGTGCCGGTCATCGTAAGGCGCTCCTCGATGGCGGCGACATCGAGGGCGGGGTCGCAGTACTCCCGAAGCCACTGCAGTGGAACCCTCATGCGCCGAACTGCTCCAGGAAGCGGATGTCGTTGTCGTAGTACAGCCGCAGGTCGGGGATGCCGTGCTTGAGCATGGCGATGCGCTCCACGCCCATCCCCCACGCGAAACCCTGCACCGAGGCGGGGTCATACCCGGGCTCGTTGTGCTCGGTGTTGGGCACCGAAGCAAAGACGTTGGGATCGACCTCCCCGGCGCCGAGTACCTCAAGCCAGCCCTCGCCCTTGCACAGGGGGCAGCGGGAACCGTCGCCCAAAAACCCCTTTCCGGAGCAGTTAAAGCACGACACGTCGACCTCCACGGAGGGCTCGGTGAAGGGGAAGAAGTGCGGGCGCAGGCGCACGTCGCGCTGGTCGCCGAAGACGGCGCGAGCGAACGCAAGCAACGTGCCCTTGAGATCGGCGAGCGTGATGTCGCAGTCCACGGCAAGCCCCTCGACCTGGTGAAACTGGGGAGTGTGAGTGGCGTCGGAATCGGGCCTGTAGACGCGTCCGGGGATCACCACGTACAGCGGCGGGGGGTGCGCTTCCATGGCCCGGACCTGCATGGGCGAGGTGTGCGTCCGCAGCAGCAGCCGGGCGGACGGGTCGGCCTCGCCGGGCTCAGTTCCAGCCGGCGCTCCGTGCCCGGCGCCGGCAGGCAGGCTGCCCTCAGCTCCGGCAGCGGGCGCGGCCGGGCGTACATAGAACGTGTCGGTGGCTGCGCGGGCGGGATGGCTTGGGCTGTGGTTGAGAGCGTCGAAGTTGTAGTGGACGGTCTCCACCTCGGGGCCTTCCAGGATGGTGAACCCGAGGCCGAGGAAGATGTCCTCAAGTTCGCGTTGCGTGGCGGCGATCACGTGCGCGCGCCCCACGGGCCGAGCAGGCGCCCCGGGCAGGGTCACGTCAAGCGCTTCGGCGTGCAGGTCGCTTGACAGCGTCTGTGCGGCCAGCGCATCCAGGTGCTGGGAGATCTGGTCGTCGATCGCCCTACGGGCCTCATTTGCGGCTTGGCCGACGGCCCCACGCTGGTCGGGGGGCAGCTTGACGACGTCGCGCAGAAGCATGGGCAGCTCGGCCTTGCGGCCCAGGTAGCGGACACGAAGCTCCACCAGCTCTTCGGCGGTCTGCGCGTCGTCGATCTCGGCGTGAGCCTGTGCACGCACTTGGCTGATGCGCTCGATCATGGCGCTGGGACCCTAGAGGACGCGGCGGGCATCGCTGGCGGCGGCGGCATTGCCCATCCGGCGCTCGCCTGCGCGGCCTTCGGGCGGCAGTTGTAGTCGATGGCGAGGGAGGCTTGGTGCATTGCGAGTTAGAGCGAGCGGGTTGAAAGATTCGACGGGCTTGTGCGGGCGGTTTTGGGTACGAAAAAGGGCGCCGATCCTGAGGATCCGGCGCCCGGGAGGCGGTGCTTGGCTAAAGCTGCGGGCTCAGCCAGCGGTCGCCGCGCGGGCGGGCGCGCGAAATCGGCGGCGGGCGTTGCGGCGGCTAGGAGCCTGGACGAACATCGATGGCAAGTAAAGC
>CAJCIJ010000050.1 GCA_903970315.1 Actinomycetota bacterium | reverse complement strand
CGGTTGGAGCCGCGGCCGCGCACGTGTCCGTTCTCGGGCACGGGCTGCTCATACCCGGCGATCTGCGGGGCCGGTGATGGTGGCGTCTGAGCCCTCGCCGCCACTGGCGCTCACGCCTGAGCAACAGGCTGCCGTGGCGCGCCGCCAGGGAGAGCTGCTGCTTTCGGCGGCCGCCGGCAGCGGCAAGACAGCGGTGCTTGTGGAGCGCTTCGTGCGCGCTGTGCTCGACGACGGAGTGGCCCCGGCGCGGATCCTTGCGATCACCTTTACGGACCGCGCGGCGGGCGAGCTGCGCGCGCGCCTGCGCCGTCGCCTGCTGGAGCTTGGCGCCCGCGACAGCGCTCGCGATCTGGAGACCGCCTTTGTGGGCACCTTCCACTCCTTCTGTGCGCGGATGCTCCGTCTGGAGCCGCTTGCGGCGGGCGTGCCTTCTGACTTCGTGACGCTGGATGACACCCAGGCGTCGAGACTGCGCGCGCTGGCCTACCGGGCGGCGCTGGGCGACACGGTTGGCGGGAATCCGGCCGCGGTGGATCTGCTGGCCGCCTATGACCCGGGGCGGCTCGCCGGCCTGGTACTGGGTGTCTACGCGGAGCTGCGCAGCCAGGGCCAGGAGCATCCCCGCTTGCCGGACACGGCAGGCCGCGAGGACGACGCCCAGGCGCTTGCGGCGTGCGATCTGCTGGATCGACTGCTGGGCGCCTTCGGCGAGCGTTACACGGCGCTGAAGCTCGCCCGGGCGGCGCTTGACTTCGATGATTTGGAGCTGCGGGCGGGCGCGCTGGTGGCAGGGCATCCCGCGATCGCTGCCGGCTGGCGCGATCGTCTACAGCTGCTGATGGTGGACGAGGTCCAGGACGTGAACCGGAGGCAGAGCGACCTCCTGGAAGCGCTCCAAAGCGACAACCTGTTCCTGGTCGGTGACGACGCGCAAGCGATCTACGGCTTTCGGCACGCCGATGTGCGCCTGTTTGAGGCGCGGCGGGTGCGGCTTTCGCAGGTGGGCCGGTCGCTGGCGCTGACGCACAACTTCCGAGCCCTGCCGCCGCTCATTGACGCCGTCAACGCAGTCTTTTCCGAGCGCTGGGGCGACCGCCACACGCGGCTTGTGGCGGCACGCAGCGCGGACGACGACGCGGCGAGCGACGCTGGGCCCCTGGTGGAGCTGCTGGTCAGCGAGGCTGCGCGGGGCCAGGCGTCGCGCCCGCGCGTGGCAGACGACCCGCTCGCCGACGCGTCTCCGGCGCGAGTCGACGAGGCGCGTCTGCTGGCGGCACGCGTCGCGGACCTGATCGCATCGGGATCTGCGCACGCCGGCGAAATTGTGGTGCTGCTGCGCGCCAGAACCGGCCTTGAGGTCTACGCGCAGGCACTGGCCGAGCGTGGTGTGCCCACGCAGGCGGTCGGCTCGTTTTGGCAGCAGCAGGCGGTCTGTGACCTGATGGCGTACCTGCGCGCGCTGGCAAACCCGCTCGACGAGGTGGCGCTCTACGGGGCCCTGGCCTCCCCCCTGGTGGGCCTGTCAAGCGACGCACTCGGGCTTATCGCACGCGCTGCTCAGAGTGCCGGCACAGGTGCCTGGCAGGCGGCGCTTGCGCTGGCGGGGGTGGGCGGTGGGCACGGCGAGCCCGCCAGTGCCGACGCGGTCGCCGGTGTCGACGAGTCCGCCGGTGTCGACGAGTTCGCCTGGGCCCTGGCCGATGCCGATCGTCAGGCGCTCGCCGGGTTCTGCCGCTGGCTGTTCGGGGAGCGGGTGGCGGTCGCCTGGCACGGCGTCGCCGAGGCGCTGCGGCGCGTGATCGACCACACCGGCTACGAAAGGCTGGCGTCGGACCTGGACGACGAAGGCCGGGCCTTGGCAAACGTACGCAAACTGGTGCGGATCGCCCGCCGTTTCCAGGCGCAGGAGGGCTCCGAGCTGCGGACGTTCTTGATCTACGCCCAGGATGCCACCGAGCGGGCACTGCGCCCCGAGCCGCCGGCACCGGTGGCCGACGAGCAAGGCGAAGCGGTGCGCCTGATGACCATCCATGCCGCCAAGGGCCTGGAGTTCGAGGTCGTGTGCGTGCCCGAGCTGGGCGCCGCTCACAGGTCCGAGGAGCCCTACCTGTTGGTCGACGGCGCTCGCCTGGGCCTTCGCCTGGCACGTCTGGGCGAGCCCGAGACCGAGCCGGTGCTCGACTACGACGAGATCGCCACCGAGCATCGCCAGGCCGATGAAGCCGAGGAGGACCGGTTGCTCTATGTGGCCCTGACGCGTGCCCGCAACCGTCTGCTGCTCAGCGCCGCAGTCAACTTCAAGTCCTGGCCCGAGGTCAAGGAGGGATGCGCCGCCATCAATTGGCTGGCCCCGGCTCTGGTACCCGACATCGCCGCGCGCGCCCAGCGACTCGCTGAAGCCGGCGATGTGCCGCCGGTGGACGAGGTGGTCAGCGGGCCGGGTGGGCAGATTTCGCTGAGGCTGCGGTCGGTCTCCCAGGCAACGCCGCCGCCGGTTGCGGCGACAGTCGCCACGACCGCCGCGGGTGCTGGGCAGGCGGGTGGATCGCACGACCACGATGTCCCTGGCGCCGACCCCGC
>CAJCIJ010000049.1 GCA_903970315.1 Actinomycetota bacterium | reverse complement strand
AGGAGCATGTCGCAAAGCCTGCACAACTTCTTCTTCGGCTCCTTTGACCCACAGGGAACAATCACCGTCGACAAGTTGCCCGGTGGGCTTTGGCCCCAGGCGATCTCGCTGAGGATCTTCGGGTTTCACACCTGGGCTGTGGTGCTCCCGCAGATCGTCTTCGGCGTGCTCACGGTGCTTGTGCTCTACCGCGCTGTGCGCCGGCTGGCCGGCCCGCTGGCAGGCCTGGTGGCAGCAACGGTCATCACGGTCACGCCTGTGACTGTGGCGTTGAACCGCGGCAACGTCGCCGACTCGGTGCTTGTGCTGCTCACGGTCCTGGCCGCCGACGCCGCGTCGGCGGCGCTGACAACGGGCCGCCTGCGATCGCTGGTGCTCGCGGGCGTCTGGATCGGGCTGGGCTTTCAGGCCAAGATGGGCCAGGCATGGCTGATAGCGCCGGCGCTGGCGCTGGCCTACGTGATCGCCGCGCCGGCCTCACTGCGTGTCCGTCTCACTCATCTGGGCCTGGCAGGTGCGGTCACCGTAGTGGTGTCCTTGAGCTGGATGACTGTCGTCACGCTGGTGCCGGCCGACCAGCGACCGTACATCGACGGGTCCACCAATAACTCCGTCTACAGCATGGTCTTTGACTACAACGGCATAGCGCGCCTGGGTGGGGGCACCCTCTTTGGGACCCCGCCGACCCCGACGCCGTTCCTGGTGCAAGCCGAAGAGGAATCCAACAGCAACCAGGTGGCCAAGGTCAGCCCCAGCTGGCACAGGCTGCTGTCGGGGCTGGTGGGCCGTGACTACGGGTGGCTGCTGCCGGCGGCGCTGATCGCCGCATTTGCAGTGCTGGCCGAACGCCGCGGGCGCGACCGCCGCGACCCGATGCGCGCCGGCGTGGTCCTTTGGGGCACCTGGCTGATTGTCCTGTTCGGCTTGTTCAGCGGGGGTACGCGCTTGAACTCCTACTACACGGCAGCGCTCGTGCCGGCAGTGGCGGCCCTGTGCGGTGCAGGAGCTGCGACGTTTCTACGCCACCGCCAGAGGATGGGTGCCCGTGGGCTGCTCGCGTTGGCTGTGGCAGCGTGCACGGGCTACGGCGTGTACCTGCTGGAAGGCGGCGCCGACGTGCCCGGCTGGCTTGTGCCGGCGGCACTTGTGATCGCCGTGGGTGGCGGCCTGGCGGCGCTCCTGCTGCCACGAATACGCGGCGACGCGGGAAGCTCGGCCTTGGCGCTGGCCGGCGTGCTCGCGTGCATGCTGCCACTGTCGGCGGTGACCGGCGCGCTGATGATCACCCGCGACTTCAACCCCTTTACGGCGCCCTATCAGCCGGGGGCAAAGGCCGAGGCGGCCGCCTTTGACGTGGACTCGGCGTTGCTGGAGGCCCAGCAGGAGGTCAAGCGCTTGGCCGACCGCTACCGCACGCCCATACCGTTTGCGATCGACTCCTCCCAGCTGGCGGGACCGTATGTCTTTGCCAGCGGCGAAGAGGTGCTGCCGATCGGGGGCTTCAAGGGCGGGGTCCCGGAGCCGACCGTGGGACAGCTGGAAGCCGATGTCACCAGCGGGCGGTTGCGCGCCATCCTGGTGCCCACAGTGCCGGTCAGCGAGGACCCGCGCGTGGTCTGGGTGCGCGATCACTGTGCCCTGACCAACCACAGCGCGCTGTCGGGCGGAATCGAACTGGGCTTCTACGACTGCGGCGACCCCGCCCGCGCTTAGCCCCTGGGCGCTACTCGCTCCCGGCGCCGGGCGCGCCGTGTGCGGCGAGCGCGGCCTCTGCAGCTGCCGGTGCACCATCCGGAGGGGCAGTCCCCAGGGTCCGTTCGTACATCCGGTAGCGCTTGGCGATGCGCGAGCCCATCGCTTCCATGGCACGGTTCATGGGCGTGTTGCTCTCAAGGATCCAGCCGCACAGTCCGTGCTTCTGGGGCGTGCGCTCGGCGGTGTTGAAGTGCTCGACGTAGAGCAGGGCGGCCACGCCGGTGTGCTGGTACTCGGGCTTGACCCCCAAGAAGCCAACGCGGATCCAGGTCATGATGCGGGCCTTGCGCAGGAAGTACCACCAGCCCACGGGCAGGATCCGGCCGTTCATCTTGCGCGCAACCTGGTTGAGATCGGGCACGGTGATTGCCAGCCCCACCACCTCGCCGGTGCCCTCGTGTTCGGCCACCATGAACCAGTTCTTGTCGAACGCCAGTTGCAGTTCCTGGGCATATGCGTCGAGATCCTGCTTGGAGTACGGGACAAAGCCCCAGTGATCTGACCAGGCGGCGTTGTAGACCTCGGCGAACGCGTCGAGGTCACGGCGCAGGTGCAAGCGGCTCATGCGCCGCAGCCTGATCCCGTGCTCGCTTTCGGCCTTCTCGGCGAGCTCGAAGAGCACGGGGAGCGTGTTGTTGCGGTCCGAGACGTCGATCTCCCAGACGAACATGTCCACGGCCTTGGCCACGCCGGCCTGCTCGAGCAGCTGCTGGTAGTACGGCGGCTGCCACGGTTCGAGGATCAGCGCGGGAGCGTCGAAGCCCTCGATGAGGATGCCCGCGCCGTCGTTGACCGTGAACTCGGCGGGGCCCACCATGCGCTCACAGCCGCGCTCGGCCAGCCACGATGCGGCAGCGTCAAGCAGGGAGCGCGCCACCTCGCCGTCGTCCTCCATCTCCAGAAAGCCAAACCAGCCCCAAACTGCACCGTGGTAGGAGTTGTAGGCGTGGTCGATGTGGGCGGTTATGCGGCCCACGACGCGGCTGTCGCCACCGTCGGTCCGCCAGGCCAGGAAGTACTCGGCCTCGCCGTGCTTGAAGAAGGCGTTCATGCGCCTGTTCAGGAACAGGCGCCGCTCGAACTTCAGCGGTGGAACCCACTGGGGCCGGTTAGCATGCAGGCGGAACGGCAGGTCTATGAAGCGCCGTAGATCTCCCCTGCCCGAGACAGCTCTGACCTGCACACTCACGGAAGGGGCACCTTACATGCCAACACCCACTGCCGCTGCGACACCGCTACCGACTGCTGCGACGGCACCGACCGAGGCGGCGGCGGCCAAGCCCCGGGACGTGTTCGCCAAGGTTCACGGACACGAGCGCGAAGCGGTGCTGGCGGCGGCACGCGCCACGGGGATCCTGCCTTACTGGCACGTGGTCAGCTCGCCGGCACGCAGCGTCGTGGACATGGAGGGCGCGCAGCGGATCATGCTGGGGTCCAACAACTACCTGGGACTGACCGACGACCCCAGGGTGATGGAGGGCGCGCAGCGTGCCCTGCGTGACTACGGCACGGGCCTGACAGGGTCGCGCCTGCTCAACGGCACCACCCCGCTGCACCTGGAGCTGGAGCGCGAGCTGGCGCAGTGGATGCAGACCGAGGACGCGCTGGTGTTCACCACTGGCCACCAGGCCAACGTGGGAACCCTGGGCACGCTGCTTGGCCCGGGGGACACCGTGATCGTGGACTCCGGCGACCACGCATCGATCCTCGACGGGTGCATGATCTCGCGTGCCAAGCTGCGCCCCTTTCGCCACAACCGCCTGGAGAAGCTCGAGAAGATGCTCCAGCGCGCCACCGATGACGGTGGAGGCGTGCTCGTGGTGGTCGACGGGGTGTTCTCGATGGAGGGCGACATCGCGCCGCTGCCGAAGATCTGCGAGCTCTGTGAGCACTACGGCGCGCGCCTGATGGTCGACGAGGCCCATGGCGTGGGCGTACTCGGAGCCCGCGGCGCCGGCAGCGCCGAGTTGTTGGGCGTGGAGGACCGAGTCGATCTGCGCATGGGCACCTTCTCCAAGTCCCTTGCTTCCTGCGGAGGCTTTATTGCGGGCGACGCCGCAGTGATCGAATACCTGCGCATCTACTCACGGCCCTTCGTATTCACCGCCTCCGGCGTGCCCGCTGCGGTGGGCGCCGCGCTGGCAGCGCTGCGGGTGATGCGCTCCGACGAAGGCCCCCAGCTCTTTGGCCGCCTGCTGGAGAACGCTTGGTATCTGCGAGACGGCCTGCACGACCTGGGTTTTGCGGTGGGCGCGCCACAGACCCTGCCCCCCGGCGCGCCGGGGGCCAATGGCCTCGATTCCGCACCGGGCGTTCGCCCCGACGCCACCGGCGCACCGGCGATCGTCACCCCCATCGTCCCCGTGCTCGTCGGCGATGACTGGAAGGCGGGGCTGCTGTGGCGTGCGCTCTATGACGCAGGGGTGTTCGTGAACACCGCCATCCATCCCAGCGTCCCACCCGGTGGGGCGTTACTGCGCACGAGCGTCATGGCAACTCACGACCGCGCCACGCTGGGCCGCGCGCTTGAGATCTTCGCGTCCGTCAAGGAGCGCTTCGAGAACGAGCACGGACCGCTGCCGGGACCCGCGCAAACCTGACCGGCGTCCAGCGCACCCCCTGCGCTTGTCCGCTTTTTCACAAGCCGGTCACAACGATTAAAAAGGCGCTGAGAGCGCACGAACGAACGCGCGCACTGTTGACCGACGGCGCCCGCTTGCATACGTTCGTCAATGAGCGGTGCGCCTGCCAATTCGGTGTCGCTCGCAGCCTTCAGCCCAGATGAAGCGCCCCTCCACGGCGCGGCAGCGGGCGGTCGGTTGACACCGAACGGGAGTGCTGGCCGCGACCTCGTCAATACCCAAGTGATGTGTGCGTCGGTATCGAGCCGGATGCGCCACAGGGGAGTGATTTCAAAAATGACCGCCACAGCGACAATAGTCCCTGCCGATTCTCGGCATTCCGACACAGCCGGCATCCAGCCTCAGCAGAGGTCCAACGACAGCCGGCAGGCATCAGACGGTCTGGCGCCCGAACGGGGCTCGCGTGCGTGCTCGGGCGAGGCCCAGCGTCAGTACATGCGTGCCCTTGAGCGCGCCAACGAGGTGAGAATGGCGCGCGCCGAGCTCAAGCGCAAGGTGGCAGCGGGCACCGTCGATGTGGCACAGATCGTCGTCAACTGCCCATGGGAGGCCGAGAGCATGGCCGTGGCGGACCTGCTCACAAGCCAGCGCCGGTGGGGCCAGACGCGCTGCCGCAAACTGCTGGCCCGCGTGCCCATGTCGGAGCGAAAGACGCTCGGGTCGATGACCGATCGCCAGCGTTCCACGCTCGTGCGACTGCTCGCCGAGGCCGGCGCGTGCGAGCTGACGGGCGAGCTGACGGCCTCACTGGACGTCGGCTCGCTGGCCCTCGCCTGAAGGCGGGGGCGGGGGCGGGGCGCCCAACCGCTCGGTGAGCACGAGCACGGAGGGCGCCAGCAGCAGCACCCCAACCAGGGCAACAGCGAGGTCCAACACGGTCACCAGCCCGAAGTCGGCGAGCATACGCACGTCCGAGACCGCCAACACTCCAAAACCTGCGATGGCGGTCACCGCTGAAGCCGCCACGGCAGCGCCGGTTCGCCGGTAGGTGATGCCCAGCGCCGGCCCCGGGTCATATCCGGCGGCCCGCTGCTGACGGTAGCGCTCGGAGAGCAGCACACTGCACTCGGTGGCGATCGCCACCACAAGGCATCCCAGGGTGACCGACATCGGGTTCAAGGTGATGCGCGTTGCAAACACAAGCAGCCCGGACCACCCGCTTGCCAGTATCACCGGAATCGCGGCACTCAGCGTGCGCCTGGGATCACCCCTAAACGCGACCAGCAGGACGGCGGTAACGGCCAGAACGCTGACGAGCAGTGCCAGCAGACGGCCACCGGCCGAGGCCACACTGGCGTCGGCCTGGGCGGCGAGTACGGCGAGCCCTACCAGCTGCGCGCGCACCCCGCGCGGCGGGTGAAGCATCGAGCGCATCGCTTCGATCACGCGCTGCTGACGATCTAGCGCCATCAGCCGGATCCCGAACGCGAGGGTGGCATAGCGCCGGTCGCGGGTGACAACGCTCTGGGAGAAGTACTGGGGGATCGCTGCAAGCAGCCCGTCGATCTCGCCCGCGGTCAGCGCCCTTGCGCCAGGCGTTGCACGGGCAGCGCCTGCCGAGCCTTCACCATGTCCGTCACATCAATAGCAATGTCCAGAATAGCATAGACCTTGCCCGCTGTATCGAGAAGAGGAGTGTAGGAAAAATTATAAAAACCGCGGTTCATCACACCAT